>DATHJK010000244.1:0-30025 GCA_035316225.1 Pyrinomonadaceae bacterium | reverse complement strand
TTCGTCAGCATAGAACGGTTGCAAATCGTCCGTGATGTATCGCCTGTATTTATCCAGAGGCTGGACGAATCGCGCGAAGACGTTGTGCAGCGGCACGTCATGATTGCCCGGCACAACGATCTGCGGCCCCGGCAATCTTTCCAGAAACTTTCTGGCCTCTTCAAACTGAGCGGAGCGCGCACGCTGCGTCAGATCACCAGACACAGCCACAACATCAGGCTTCAACCCGTTCACCGTTTCAATCAACGGCTCTATGACAGAATAATCCACACGCCCGAAATGAAGGTCGGAGAGATGAGCGATTAATTTCATAAAAACAGTAACAAGTGACGAGTGATAAGTGATAAGAAAGAGAAGAAAACTCTTATCTTTAATCTTTTGACTTCAGACTTCCTTAACACTTATCACTCATCACTTATCACCCTCCTTTGGTACAAGCACTCGCAGAGCGCCCGGCCTTACGCGGTAATGCAGCGGCGTGTGCATAATTGTTACTTCGCCGTCCATGGCGACGCGCAGGCGGCTGCGTCTGGTCTCCACCCAAATCTCTTTCGTGCAGAGCGAGTCGAAATCCTTCTCGTTGCGCAGTCCCCCGAAGAGAGCGCGCACGGCGAAACGCAGCAGCCCCAGTCTTCCCGTTCGGTGCGCGACGTGCAGACTCAACTCGCCTTTATCAATGCAGGAGCGCGCGCCCAAACTCAAGCCCTCCATCTGGTATTCATTGTTGCCCACGAAGACAAAGGGCGTTCGCCGGAAAAGGTTGGTATCGTCAGTGCTGAGGCGCACGGACATGAAGGGATAGCGGCGCATCACAGAAAGCGTAGCCCAGATAAATGCCAGCCACTTGCTCAGGCCCAGGCGCGCGCGCTGGCGGTCTCTGAGCCGGACTATGCTGGGATAGAGTCCGAGGCTTGAGTTATTGATGAAGACGTGGCCGTTGACCTCGCCCACGTCAACGCGCGCTACCTTTCCGTCCATGCAGACTCGCGCAGCTTCTGCCAGATCGAGCGGGATGCTCAAATCTTTAGCAAAATGGTTGAGAGTGCCTAGCGGCAGAACGCCCATTACTTTGTCCATGCCTGCGAGCGCAGAAGCGACTGCGCTGATAGTACCGTCGCCGCCGCCCGCCACTACAATCTCTGTCTCTTCGCGCGCGGCTCGTCGCGCCAGTTCTCCGATGTCCACGCCGCCGCGCGCCATCTCAACACGCGCGTCCACGCCGTTCGACCTGAAAACTTCAACGATGCGAGAAGCCGCCGCTTCCTTATCGCCAGCGCCCGAAGAGGCGTTGATGATGACGACCATACGCGAGGCCATAACTTTCTTGCCCGGCGACTGGGAAAGCCTGTTGCCCGCAGTAGCTGCTACGCTGTCCACGCTTGAAAAAGTCCCTCTTAAAATTTCCGCTTGCGCCGAGCATAACATAAACCGAGCCGCATGACTGACACTGCGCACGCTGGTTTTAGCGGCCTCCGGCGCAGTAAAATCAAGAAAATCCTTTGCGCGCTTTTCCTTTGCGCCTCCAGCGTCTTTGCGTGAAATGGTTTTGTCTCGCAAAGTCGCAAAGAAGAGGCGCTAAGAGTTGAATTGTTATGAGGGTGCGGAGCTATAGAAGATGAGCGATAGGCGAGAACAGACGGGCGATACTGTTGTGAATCAATCCGACGAGGCTACGGATGAGAAGAGTTCCGAGCAGGCCAGCCACTACGACATCAATGCGCAGAAGAAGAGCGAGGAGCGGAGCGGGCCTCTCTCAGGCGCATTGCAGGACGGCGAAGAGGCGAACGCCCGAAAAAGCGTAATCGGTTCTGCGTCTACTGCGCAGACGCCGGAAGAGTTTACTAATCTTGAAGTCAAAGCTGTGAGCCGCGTAGCCGGTGGCGTGCCAGCGATTCTCTCAACGATCAAGCACGCATGGGGCGAGATGGGTTTCGTGCGCAGCCTGAAAGTGCTGAGCGAGTTAAATCAGAAGGACGGCTTCGATTGTCCGGGCTGTGCATGGCCCGACCCTGACGGCGAGCGCGCTCACACGGAGTTCTGCGAAAACGGCGCGAAGCACGTTGCCGATGAAGCTACGACGAAGCGCGTGACGCCGGAATTTTTTGAAAGATGGTCTGTCGCCGATCTTTCTCAAAAATCCGATTACTGGCTCAACCGGCAAGGGCGCATCACTCATCCGCTTGTGTTGCGGCGCGGGCAGACTCATTACGAAGAGATCAGTTGGGATGAAGCTTTCAAGATGATTGCCGGGGAGTTGAACTCGCTTTCTACTCCAGACGAAGCTGCCTTCTACACATCCGGGCGCACCAGCAACGAGGCCGCATTTCTTTATCAACTCTTCGTACGGCAGTTCGGCACGAATAATCTGCCAGACTGCTCGAACATGTGCCACGAATCGAGCGGCGCTGCGCTTTCGGAAACAATCGGCATAGGTAAGGGAACTGTAACTTTGCAGGATTTCGAGCTGGCCGAAGCCATCTTCGTCATAGGCCAGAATCCGGGATCGAATCATCCGCGCATGTTGACCTCGTTGCAGCACGCGAAGCGGCGCGGATGCCGGATTGTGCATATCAACCCGCTGCCCGAAACGGGACTTAAAAGCTTCAAGCACCCGCAGGAGTTCTGGAACTGGATGGGAAGCGGAACGCGCCTTTCAGACCTCTTTCTTCAGGTGCGTATAAACGGCGACGTGGCTCTCTTGAAAGGAATCATGAAGGAGGTGCTGGAAGAAGATGAGCGTCGCAAGGGCGGCGTTTTAGATAGAAGATTCATAGAAGAGAAGACAACGGGCTTCGACGGGTTTGCGAGCGCGCTTCGTGAAGTTGGTTGGGATGAGATAGTAGAGCAGAGCGGGATCGAGCGCGAGCAGATTCGTGAAGCGGCGGAAATTTTCATTAAATCGGAACGCACGATCATCTGCTGGGCAATGGGATTGACGCAGCACAAAAACGCTGTGGCTAATATTCAGGAGATTGTGAATCTTCTACTGCTTCGCGGCCAGATAGGAAAGCCGGGCGCGGGCGCGTGCCCCGTGCGTGGGCATTCAAACGTGCAGGGCGACCGCACAATGGGAATCTGGGAGCGGCCTACGGAGACTTTTCTGAATAGCATGGCGCAGGAGTTTCAGTTCGAGCCGCCGCGTGTAGATGGCTACGACACGGTTGAATCAATCAAGGCGATGCACGAAGGGCGCATAAAAATTCTGTTCGCAATGGGCGGGAATTTTCTGTCCGCAACGCCGGATACGGAGTACACCGCAGAAGCCCTGCGTCGTTGTCATCTTACAGCCCACGTCGCAACGAAGCTCAACCGCGCTCATTTAATCACAGGCGAGCAGGCTTTGATTCTTCCCTGTCTCGGTCGCACGGAAAAAGATACGCAGGCGGGAGGCGAGCAGTTCGTCAGCGTAGAGAATTCAATGGGCGTCGTTCACGCGACGCATGGGAGGCTAGAGCCTGCGTCCCAGTATCTTTTGAGCGAGCCTGCAATTGTCTCCGGACTCGCACGCGCGACGCTCAAAGAGAGAAGCAATGTTGACTGGGAGAATTTAGTAGCAGATTACGACCGCATACGCGATCACATCTCGCGCGTCATTCCGGGCTTTGAAGATTACAACCGGCGCGTGCGCGCAGACGGCGGCTTCTATCTTCCAAACGGCGCGCGCGAAGGCGACTTCAAAACCGCAACCGGTAAAGCGAATTTCACTGTTCATCCTCTCCCGGCAATCAAACTCGCGCCCGATCAATTCTTGATGATGACCATGCGCAGCCACGACCAGTTCAACACGACCGTTTACACGCTGGATGACCGTTATCGCGGAATTTATAACGGTCGCCGCGTAGTTTTTCTGAACCCGGAAGATATGAAAGAATTCGGATTTACACAGGGACAAACGGTTGATCTCACCAGCCACTTCGAGGGCTGTGAGCGCACCGCACGCCATTTCAAAGTCGTCCCATACAGCATCCCGCGCCGCTCAGCCGCGACCTATTTCCCGGAATCCAACGTGCTCGTCCCCATAGGCAGCGTCGCAGAGAAGAGCAACACGCCCGCGTCTAAGTCTGTGGTCATCAGCATAAAGCCGTCCGAGCAGAGCGGTGAATTCGACTACGACCACGTTGATGGAAAAATCACGCGCAACGCAGATTGAAGAGGTTAAAGATGAAACGCTTGCTGCCATTGATCCTGGTTTCTCTCGTCGCCGTAGCTTTCGCGCAAACCGCGCAGATGCGCTACGGCAGGATAGAGTTTTTCGGTTACGGCGGCTTTGATCTGGATAGGATTCGAGCGGCGCTGCCCCTTCATGAAGGGGATGCTATAACGCCGTCGGGCGACGCAGTGCTAGGCGTCACCAATCGAGTAAAAGCGGCCATCAAACAGGCTACAGGGCGCGAGCCTACGGATGTCGGGACTCTTTGCTGTGATGAGCATGGCGATTTGACGCTCTACATAGGACTGCCGGGCCACTCAGTCAGAAATATCTCATATAACCCTCAGCCGAAAGCTTCGCTTCAACTACCGCAAGAAGCCTTGACGATCTACGACGAGACCATGGACGCTCTGACGGAAGCCGTACGTTCACACGCTGGCGAAGATGATTCTCACGGTTACGCGCTTTCAACCAATCCTACGCTTCGCTCCAAACAACTTGCCGCGCGAAGCTACGCCCTGCGCCATGAGCGCTTGTTATTACGGGTTCTTGAATCCTCGTCTAACGCTCGCTACCGAATAGCTGCCGCGCATCTAGTAGGTTATATGCGCCAGTCCAACGAGCAGATTAAGTCCCTGGTGCGCGCCAGCCATGATGAAGATGACACTGTGCGTAATAATGCTGTGCGGGCGCTGGGCGTGCTGGTAAGGTCCGGCCTACACGTTGCCGCACGAATTCCTGCGGGACAATTTATAGAGATGCTGAACTCAGGTTCATGGAGTGATCGCAATAAGAGCGGAGGTCTACTTGAGTTGTTGAGCCAGCGTCGAGACCCTGCATTGCTCGGCAGGTTACGCGCAGAGGCGCTTGAATCTTTGATAGAGATGGCGCGTTGGCGAGACCCAGGCCATGCTGATTCGGCAAGATTTATGTTAGGGCGCATCGCCGGTATAGAAGAGACTCGTTTACAACAGCTTGTTCAAACCGGACAGGTTGAACAGATCATCAGCGCGGCGCGCGGCGTTAGATGGGCCGAAAGTTCAACGTCAGTTCTATATAAGAAAAGCATTGCGGCTGTAGCTACTTAGGCCAAACTCTCGTTATTCAGACTAACTAATCGTGAGAACACTCGTTGATGCGGCGCGCGTTTGGTCTGCTCAAAAAAAGGGCGAGCCTTAAATTGCAAGACTCGCCTTTTTGAATTTCACAGATCAGTGATCGTTTACGGCGATTGCGCGCCGTAGGGAAGATTGGGGCTTTTGCCGTAGGAGGTAGAGTTTTGTCCCTGATCTTCTTGAGATGTGCTTGCTCGCGGAGCGCTTGTCGCTTGCGAAGCGCCGCCGGTCTGCGATTGTCCGCGCTGCTTGTTCGACGAAAGATCAAGACCGAAGTAGTTTTTGATCTTGTTGAAGATTAAGGGCAGCACCACGGATTGCGCCGTGCGCGACAGTTCGTCAACGAATCGCTCGCCCAGGTGCGAGACCTCTTCTTCGAGACGGTCGTAAGCCTTTGTGCCTTTGAATCGCTCGATCAGTCCGGGGCCGCTATCTTTCTCTTCTTCGTTCTCCGCATCAGGCGCATCCAGAGACGCGACGCTCGCAGGGGAAGCATCGGGCGCTGGCTGGCTGCCGAAATCGCGCTCCGAGCTTGCGGCGCGCGCGGCGGGTTGCGCAAGAGTCGAGGAGCCATAATGTCCTCCGGTGATGGCCTGCGCGGCGTAAGCTTTTGGCTGAGGACTGTCATCCTCGTTCCATACTTCGCTGTAATCTTCGCCGTCGCCCTTGAACGCGCTGGCGAGGCTATAGCCTACTAACAAGCCTACGGCACCAGCGCCGACGCTCCATGCTATGGGGCGACGGCGATACTGCTCGCGCCAGTCCAATGTTTCCGAGACAGTCTCTTTCACCGATTCGTACTTGTTTACAACTGTGTCTCTGATTTCCGAGACGGTTTGCGTGATTGATTCGCGCGCTTCTTCCATGCGACGCTGAAGCTCTGCTTTAGTGCTATCGTCGTCATCATCAGTTTCGGGTGCGCGCGCCAACCCTACAGTTCTTTCTTCAGCCATTCCTTATCCTTTCTGAATTCCTCGACCGTTCTATCGGGTACCATGTCCTGCTTTGCCAGCTTGCTCTTCATAACCATCACAGTGATACCGCCGATGGCTAAAAAAACCGCGCCCGTGATGACGAAGCCTAGCGCGTACTGAGCCGGCTCGCTCAAGTTTGTGCCTGCGAAGAACGTGGAGACTCCAAACGCTATAGCGATCAGAAGCAATGTTAGACCAACGGTTGCCACCACAGCGCCTGCGGCGATTATTGCGCCGCCGCGAGCGTAAGCAGTCGCGTCCTCTTTGACTTCGACCTTCAGGAGATTCAGCTTCGCGTCCAGAAGCGTCATCACGTCATCGCCCAGACGACTGAAGAGCGATGGCAAGTTCTCAATGTCCGTCGGCGGCTCGATGCGCGCGGGCGCTGCTGCCGTTCTCCTCTCCAATTCGGCCATAACTAACCTCCAAAGTAGTGATGAGCGATGAGTGATAAGTGATGAGAAAAAGCTCTCCTCTTATCACTTATCACCGCTTCTCTTATCACTGCTCTTTTATCTTCTGCTGCCGCGAATCAATAGACCGAGGACGAAGCCTGCGGCTGCCGAGATCAGAAGCGCCTGCCCCGGGTTCTGTTTGGCGTAGGTCTTGGCCTGATTCGCCATCTCGCCGAAATCGGCGTTCTGCAAATCCTTTATCTTGTCGCCCACGACAGACACTCTCTCCGAGACGAAATCTTTCGCCGTCGAAGCCGCGTCTGCGATCTTCTGCCCGTACTCCTGCGCCTGCGCAGCCAATCCTGTGGCCGCGCCCGTCGCCTGGCCGCCCTGTTGGCCGCCGCCTGATGTTGAGGGTGTAAGACCCTGGCTGCCGCCCGTGCCAGCGCCGGTCGTGCTGCCGCCTGTAGTGCCTTTGCTACCTTGTCCTGATGTTGATCCGCCGGTTGGGTTGTTCTGTGACATATCTTCCTTCTCCTTAAAAATAGTTTCACTCTCACTGAAAGAGTGAATTGAATATTGCTGCGGGGGTTATTAAATGCATCCGCTCCCGCCGCTCAAGAGCAAACAACGTGCCGACTGCACGCCTTGCGAGGGACAGACCGTAAGAAGCGCGAAGAACAGTTCACGCCAACCCACGGCACTCGAATTTTCCGGTTACGAAATGTACGAATAAGATAACTCAAAGGTCGGGAACAGTACAGCGCCAACGAGAGGGTTTCGCCCGCCGAGAGGAACTTTTCCGCCGAAGCCGAGCGGCTTGACTTTGATTGTATGAAATGGTAAGTAAGCACTTACTTCGTTAACTTCGATAGGAAAATCGGTAATTGAGCAAGCAAGTAGATTCTCCGGAAGACCAGCAGCCATCGCATCTATCGGCGCGCATGGCCGGGGAAGAGCGCCGTCTGCAAATCCTTCGCGTCGCCATGCGGCTTTTCGCGCATCGCGGCTTTAGCGGCACGACAACCAAAGAGATAGCTCAGGCCGCTGGCGTCTCCGAAGCTATGGTCTTTCGCCACTTTGCCACGAAGGACGAGCTTTACGACGCCATACTGGATCAGAAGGCTTGCGACGGCGGCATGGAAGACCCGCACGTCTTTCTCGCAGAGGCAATCAAGCGCAAAGATGACCGCGCTGTGTTCGAGACTCTGGCGCTTCGCATGATGCGTCATCACGAGCAGGACACGGAGTTCCTTCGCCTGTTAACGCACTCCGCCCTGGAAGGCCACCAGTTCTCCGAGATGTTCTGGGACAGGGTAGTCACAGACCTTTACGAATTCCTGGGCGGCTACGTCCGAGAGCGCCAGCGCGACGGCGCGTTTAGAAACATTGATCCGGCTGTAGTCGTACGTGCTTTCGTAGGCATGGTCATACATCACTCGCTCAACAACACGCTCTGGGACAAAAAGCGTCGCCTGCTAGATATTGACAACGAGCGAGCGGCGCGCGAGTTCACCGACATTCTCTTAAGCGGAATCACCGACGAGGCTAAGCCGCGCCACGCTGCGGGCAGAAAGCGCACGGGCAATTCCATGCGCCGCGTGAAAGAAACAATTAGGAATCGAAGATGATCTTTCGGAATAATACCAAGCTAATCGGTCTGTGGCTTCTTCTGGTTGCGGCGGCTCTATTCGCAATCGCCTGCAACGGGTCGAAGGCCGCGCAGAACAAGAACACACAGACGACTACAGCTTCGCCCGCAGTCGTTCAGGTCTCGACAACGACGGCCATCATGCGACAGGTGCCTCGCTTCTTCGAGGCGACGGGCAGTCTCGCTGCCGACGAGCAGACTGATGTAGCTCCAGCGGTCGGCGGCAAGGTCGTTGCCGTTAGCGTTGATCTGGGAAGCTTCGTTCAGCGCGGCGCAGTGCTTGTTCGTCTTGACGACCGAGACGCGCGCATTCGTCTGGAACAGGCGCAGGCGCAGGTTGCGCAGCAGCAGGCCGCCGTGCGACAGGCGGAGGCGCGCATAGGTCTTCGCCCCGGCCAATCGTTCGATCCAACCAATGTGCCCGATGTGAAGAGCGCCCGCGTTGCTCTTGACCTTGCCAACAAGCAGATGGCGCGGTTTGATCGCCTTATAGAGACGGGCGACGTTTCGCGCTCGGCCTACGATCAGCAGCGCGCTCAGCGCGACCAGCTATTGCATCAATACGAAGTCGCTCTTGAGCAGGCTCGCCAGAATTACGCGGCGGTCGAGACGGCGCGCGCCGCAGTAGCAAGTGCGAAGACGCAGATTGACTCCGCGCGCAAGGCCATTGCCGACGCGGTAATCACCGCGCCCATAGGCGGCTACGTCGCAGACCGTCAGGCTGATTTGGGCGAATACATTTCGCCCTCTTCAAAGGTCGTGACGATTGTTCGCACCAACCCACTGCGCGTTCGCATAGACATCCCGGAACAATCTGTCGGAAACGTTCAGACGGGCCAAACGGTCAGCGTCACTGTCAGCGCTTTTCCAGATCGCACTTTCGCCGGACGCATCGCGCGCATCTCTCCGAACGTGACGGCCACATCGCGCACGCTTACGGTAGAGGCAGAGGTGCAGAACCCTGACAACGCCCTGAAACCCGGCCAGTTCGCCACAGTTCGCATACAGCAACCGCAGACAACGCCAACCATTCTGGTGCCCGCGCGTGCAGTCCGCACCGAGGGCACTTCCAGCAGCGTCTTCGTCATCAAGAACGGACGTGCCGAACAGCGCGTCGTACAGTTGGGGCAGGCTGAAGGCGACCTGATGGAAATCAGAACAGGACTGGCAGCAGACGAAGCGGTCGCAACCAGCAATGTCGAACAACTACAGGACGGGATGGCAGTTACTCAGTAGTTTCAAGTCGGAGAAGCAGATGGTGTGACAGTTAGAGACCAGGAATCGATGATTACGGATCTTATTTTTTCTAAGTAGCACGCAAGCCAGAAGCATTTTAACTTGAAACCTTAACTTGAAACTTTTTTACCATGCAAAAGCTTGCCGAAATTTGCGTTCGCCGTCCGGTCTTCGCCACGATGATTATCATGGCGCTGACCGTCGTTGGTGTCTTCTCGTTCTCGACGCTCGGCGTTGATCTCTTTCCTAAAATCGATCTGCCGACGATTACCGTTACGGTCGTGAATCCGGGAGCGTCGCCGCAGGAGATTGAGACAGAGATTACGGACAGAGTAGAAGAGGCCGTAAACACCATCAGCGGCATTGACGAGTTGCGCTCGACCTCAGTCGAAGGAGTCTCGCAGGTCTTCATCACGTTCCTGCTCGAAAAAAACGCAGACATAGCTGCTCAGGAAGTGCGCGACCACGTTGGGTTGATAGTAAACGATCTGCCGGAAACCGCAGAGGCTCCGATTGTTCAGAAGCTGGACACGGACGCAGCGCCGGTTCTGCGCATAGCCCTGTCCGCGCCTCGTAGTTTACGCGAAGTGACGGACGTTGCCGACAACCAGATAAAGAAGCGCATAGAGTCAATCAACGGAGTGGGGCAGGTGCAGATAGTTGGCGGGCGCGAGCGCGAGATTGAAATCTGGGTTGACCCGGACAAGATGCGCGCCTACAACGTGACGGTCGCGGAGATTGCCAACGCCGTGCGCCTTCAGAACATGGAAGTTCCGGGCGGGCGCGTTGACGAAGGGCAAAGGGAACTGACCGTTCGCACTATGGGGCGAATAGCTAATCCGGCGGAATTCAATAATCTGGTCGTAGCCAATCGCGGCACGTATTCGGTCAGGCTTAGCGACGTGGGCTACGCCGAAGACTCTGCGGAAGAGCAGCGCACGGAAGCGCGCCTGAACGGCCAGCCAGCCGTCACGCTGGTTGTATCGAAGCAGTCGGGCCAAAACACAGTCGCCGTCGCCGACGAAGTTAAAAAACAGCTTCAGGAGATAGTTCCGACCTTGCCACAGGGGTTCCGTGCGGAGGTTGTTGGCGATCAGTCAATATTCATTAAGGCCGCGCTCCACGCAATCGAGACGCACTTGATAGAAGGCGGTCTGCTCGCTGCCATAGTCGTCTTCATCTTCCTTTGGAGCGTGCGCTCAACGTTCATTGCGGCAATCGCAATCCCCACATCAATCATCGCTACGTTCGGATTGATGGCGGCGATGGGCTTCACGCTCAATCAAATCACTATGCTCGCTTTGACGCTGATGGTAGGCATAGTGATTGACGACGCAATCGTTGTCCTTGAAAACATATTTCGTTTCGTTGAAGAGAAAGGCGTGCCGCCGTTTCAAGCCGCGATTGATGCGACGCGAGAAATCGGATTGGCCGTGATGGCGACGACGCTTTCACTGCTGGCGGTCTTCCTGCCCGTAGGATTCATGGGCGGCATCGTAGGCCGCTTCATGTCTTCGTTCGGCTTCACCGCATCGTTCGCAATCGCCGTCAGCCTCCTTGTCTCTTTTACGCTGACGCCAATGCTCTCGGCTCGTCTCATTAAGCGAAAAGACGACCCGCTGCCTTCTGGAGTGGGAAGCGAGCCGTCGCAGGAAGCAGGGGGCGCGGCTGCGAACGAGTCCAGCGTCAAAGCTTACGAAGCCCGCGCCGAAGAGAATGTCGAAGACGAGAATGGTGCTCGCGCAGCCGAGTTGCAGAAGCGGCAGCACGGGCAAGAGGCCGCGCGCGATACGAAAGAGTCGCGCTTCTATCGCCCGATTGATCGTACCTACACGGCTTTGCTTCGCTGGTCAATGGCGCATCGCTGGGCTGTCGTGTTGATGTGCGCGGGCGTAATCATAAGCATCGTTCCGCTATTTATGTTCGTAGGGAAAAACTTCCTGCCGGTTGACGACCAGTCGCAGTTTGAAATAACGGTTCGCGCGCCCGAAGGCTACACGCTCGCGGCGACCTCAGCGCTTTCCGAAAGAATCGCTGCGGACTTGCGACAACTGCCCGGCGTGACCGACACGCTGACGACCATAGGCAGCGGCCAGCAGCAACTGGTCAACGTCGCAGGCGTCTACGTGCGCCTCGCGCCAATAGACCAACGCAAGCTCACGCAGGATCAACTGATGGTCAAATCGCGTGAAGAAGTTTTGAAGAAGTATTTGGAACAGTACCCGGATTTGCGAACGAGCGTGCAGCAGGTGGCGGCAATCAGCGGCGGCGGATTTCGCAACGCGGACATTCAATACATCATAGGCGGCCCAGACCTTCAGAAATTGACGCAATATTCGCAGCAGCTTCTGGCAAAGATGAAGACCATCCCTGATGTTGTTGACGCCGATTCCACCCTCGTACTCGGAAAGCCTGAGTATCGTGTAGTGATTGACCGCAACCGCGCGGCAGACCTCGGCGTAAAAGTCGGCGACATAGCTCAGGCTCTGAACACGCTCATCGCGGGACAGAAAGTTTCCACCTTCAACGCGGGCACGAACGAGTACGACGTGCGCGTGCGCGCAGCAGGAGAGTTCCGCACGAGCGAAGAAGGCTTGAAGCAGATGATCGTTGCTTCGCCGAAAGTCGGCTGGGTGAGTCTGGATAATCTGGTTCGCATAGAAGAGGGCACGGGGCCTTCTGCGATTGACCGTCTAAATCGCATGCGACAGGTCACGCTGCTTGCCAACGTGCGACCCGGCGGAAGTCAGGCAGCAGTGATTCAGAAGATGAATCAGTTCATCAAGGAACTGCACGTAGAGAGCACTTACAGGACAGGAACGGCAGGGCGCTCGAAAGAACTGGGGCGCGCGGGCTACTATTTCATGTTGGCAATCCTGCTCTCCTTCATCTTCATGTACATGGTGCTTGCGGCTCAGTTTGAATCGTTCATACATCCTGTGACCATATTGCTGACGCTGCCGCTAGCCATTCCGTTCGGCATACTCTCGCTGCTTTTAACCGGGCAGACGATAAACATCTTTTCCGGGCTGGGGCTGCTGCTGCTGTTCGGCGTGGTGAAGAAGAACGCCATCTTGCAGATTGACCACACGAATCAACTGCGCTCGCGCGGCATGGAGCGCCTGGACGCAATCATTCAATCGAACCGCGACCGACTGCGCCCGATTTTGATGACGACCATAGCGCTGGTCGCAGGCATGATGCCCCTTGTTGTATCAACAGGGCCGGGCGCGGGCACCAATAGATCAATCGGCGTGCTGGTCGTAGGCGGTCAATCTCTTTGTCTTCTCTTAACGCTGCTGGCCGTGCCGGTCTTCTATTCAATCTTCGACGACATAGGCAGGAGCCGCGTCTGGGCACATGCATGGGCAGGCGTGACGGGGACATTCGGTTGGGCAAAGCAGAAGGCCGCGACTGCAACGACTTCGTTCTTCGGTATGTTCGGACGATGAAACTTGCTGCAAAAATTTGATTTGGTCATGAATAGTATCAAAAAAAACTTGTTCGCAAGCGCGCTTATCTTAATCGCGCTCCTCTCTATTTTCGTTAGGCCAATTCGCGCGCAGCAGACCAGCGGCCCGTCGAATATATCAATCGTCGTGCCCGCTCCTTCTGCCAACAACCCGCCGCAACAATCAGCGCCGCCTTCATCTTCGACCACGGGTTCGCAGTCTGCTCCTTCCGGCAATCAGCCGCAGACGCAGGCTCCGCCGCCGGGTTCAAATGCTCGCCCGGTGACGCCTGCGGGTCAGACGGAGCAGAGCGTACAGCCGCAGACTCAAGCAGATCAGCAGACGCGCGGCACACAAGCGCCCGCGCAGACTCAGCCACAGACTCCGCAGGGCGGCCAGCCTTCATCCACGCAGACGGAGCAGCCAGCCACGCCGCAGAATCCTGCGCAGCCGGAGCAACAAATAGCGCCCGCACAGGGGTCGCGCCCGCCGGGCAGCGAGAGCGTGCCAACGCCTGCGCCTGAAGAACTTCTAAGTGTGCCGCAGGTCGCGCCCGGTTTCAGGGCGAATCCTGCCGGCCCGCTCCCCGAACTGGGTCGCGTCGGCGTAAATCTTGCCGAGCAGCACCCGCTCACAGTGCGCGAGGCCATAGAGATGGCGCTCGCCAACAACCGCGATATTGAAGTCGCACGCGAGACGGTCAGGATAGCTGAATTCGATCTGCTCGGCGCACGCGGCGCGTATGACCCGCGCTTGAGTTCGCTCTCCTACTACGAGCGCAGCAATACGCCCTCGTCAAGCTTCCTGAGCGGCGGAGCGAACGGCCTTGTTACGCAAGCCGACGTGACGAATACTGCGCGGCTGGAAGGCTTGACGCCCGCGTGGGGCGGCGGCTATCGCGTGGATTTTTCTGCGATACGATTGACAACGAACAACCAGTTCGCTGCCTTGAACCCGCAGTATCCTACTGCGCTCACGTTCAACTACACACAGCCGCTCTGGCGCGGATTTCGTTTCGACAGCACGCGACGAGCAATCGAGGTGGCAAAGAAGAATCTCTCGTTGACGGACGCGCAGTTTCGCCAGCGCACGATTGAAATCATCACGCAGGTTCAGCGCGCCTACTGGGATTTGGTCTACAGCCTACGCAATCTTCAGATTCAGCAGACGGCTGTGCGCGACGCTCGCACTCAGCTTGAGCACAACCGCCGTCTGGTGCAGGAAGGAATGCTCGCGCCGATTGATGTCGTATCGGCTGAAGCGCAGGTGTCCGGCTTTGAGCAGAGCATGTACAGCGCGCTCGAAGATGTTTCGCGCGCCGAGAACAGTCTTAAGAATATGATAGCGGCGAACCGGCAGTCGCCCATCTGGAACGTCTCAATACTGCCAACGGATAACGTTGACGTTGTAGCTCCGACGGTGAATTTGACGGAAGCTATGGACGCTGCGCTCAGGAATCGCCCGGAGATTCAGCAGGCTAATTTGGCGCGCGAGATAAACGAGATAGACCAGCGCTATTACAACGAGCAGACGAAGCCGCAGGTTGATTTGATAGGAAGCTACGGCGTCGTAGGGCTGGCGGGAGATGCGAACACTTCGGCGGCAGATAATCCTCTGACGAGTTCGAGCGAGCGCACAAGACTGAAGATTAACGAGATAATCGCGTCTTTGCCGAATTCGGCTATTCAGCCGCTGCCGCCGCCAACGACCGTGAACATTCCTGAGAACTTACTCGGCGGTTACCCTCAGTCGCTACAGAATCTGGCAGAGAATCGCTACAACAATTTCCGCGTTGGCGTGCAGCTTAATCTTCCTCTGCGCAATCGCACGGCGGAGGCTCAGTACGGACGATCCTTAGTGGAAGGAGAGCGCATAAACACGCAGCGCCAGCAGCTTGAGCAACTGATTCAACTGGACGTTCGTAACGCGCTTCAGATCGTTCGCACTGCCGAATCCCGCTTGCGCGCAGCCGCCGCAGCCCGCCAGGCGAGCGAGGAGCAATATGCCAGCGAGCAACGAAAATTCGATGCCGGGCAATCAACAATCTTCCTGGTGCTGGAGAGACAGACGCAATTGACGACGGCGCGCGGCAACGAATTGCGCGCACAGACCGATATGAACAAAGCGATTGCGGATTTGCAGCGCGCAACCGGCAATGCGTTAGAAGCAAATCACGTTGTCGTGCGTGTGCGCTGAAGAGGTCTCCCCTTCCCATGCAGCACCGCGCGACCCGAGAGGGCGGCAGAGTCAAGAGGGGTGAGGACTCGCCGCCCTCAAAACTTTTGCAATTGGATTTAGCCGTGACGAAATGGAGAGGATGTCAGTACTGCCTGCTTAAGCTAGGTGGTACTGACTAAACAGCTACATTCAGTAGATATTGAAGTTGTATTCAATCTGGATGTACTGCGAGACGGCGCGACCGTTCACCTGCGCCGGTTCAAACCTTATCCTGCGCGCAGCCTCAATCGCAGACCTGGTTAACCCGTGCGGCAGTCCTCTGACAACGTGAATATCCGTGACCTGCCCTGTAGCCGAGAGAACGGCGCGCACTACCACCGTTCCGTTGACACTGTATTTTCGTGCTGATTCGGTATAAGAGGGTTCGGCCTTAGCCAGTATGTGCGCCTTCTGCGCCACTTCGCGCGAGCTGAAGACTCGATTATAGTCGGTCTCGCCCGTCACCCCGCTCGTCGTGCCAGCCGTATTGCCAGGGCCGAAACCACCACCACCTCTTCCAGAGCCGATACCGCTGCCTTCCATATTCCGGCTATCTGAATTTGTCATGCCTGCGAGAGCAAAGGAATTTATGAAGGTCTGTGATACTACAGCGTCTTGACCGAAATTCAGAACGTTGAGAATGTAGATTCTATTCTCCACTGTGTAGATACGCACTGCGCCGGTCTTCGCTCCTATTACAAAGGAGTAGTCACGACCACTTGCAGCGCCCAGTCTTTGCTCGCCGATGTAGGACATGTGCGCCCGACGCGATTGTACTTCAGAGAGTTGGTCGCGCTCAGGTTTGAGCAGCGATTCCCAAACGAGGTCTGCGCACGAGTCCAGCAAATCGTCAGGATCGTTAACCTGCGGGTTGGATACGCTCTCATTCCTCAATGACCAGACGCGGAATGTGATGCCAGCACTCTCCACTTCGTAAAGCTTGCCCGTGACGCTCAAACTCTGGAACTGTTTCCTGACTGTTTTCGGCGCAGGGTTCTCCGGCATCCACACCGCGAACTCTTCGCCTTCCGGCGTAACCTTCGCTGAAGCGTTCACGTCCTGCGCATTGGCCCCGGTTAAGCACAGCGATGCGAACAGCAGAATTAAAGAGCAGCGCATGAGTGTTCTCATAAATTTGTTCCTCTTCTGATTTCAGAGTTTTATATTGAGCCAGAGCGGCCAGTGATCCGACAGCCCTATGGAGTGGTCAATGCCGTAGGATTTCACTTCGAGCGGGCCGCGAAGCCATACCCAGTCCAGTTTCAGTTGGATGATGAAACGCTTCCACGTAGGCTCCTGCTCAGAGAAGGGCGTTGAGAATTTCGCGGACGTGAATAGTTTCGTCGTCTGGCCCACGGCATCGCCCTCCCATGTATTGAAGTCTCCCATGATGATGGCTCGTTCGATCTTCGGGTGTTGATTCAAATCGTCAATGACGGCACGGTACTGTTCTATCTTCTGCGAAACAGGGATGCGCGTCTCTGCGTGTACAGAATAGACGCGCATCTCGGTTGATTCAATCTTAAGGGTCGCGCCGATTGCGACTCGTCTTCGTCCTTTCGGCCCCGGATTAGGCAGAACAATTTGCTTGATGTCCGTCATCGGGTACTCACTCAAAAGCGCCACCCCAGTCTCTTCTTCCTGCGCCTCTCTGCTGTTCGCGGTTTGCGACGGCACGGGCGGCGCAGCCCATGCATAGTACATATTCAACGCGGACGCAATTCTCTTAATCGTGTTCGTGTTGTTCGTTCGCTTCTTGTTGCGATCAGCCTCCTGAAGGGCGAGTACGTTTGCATGACCTATCTCGCGGTCGTTGCGAAGAGTCTCGATCAATCGTTCAAGATCATCGCCGCCACGCCAGCGTATGTTGTAGGAGATGAGCTTTATTTCACCGTGCGCAACTGGTTGCTGGCGAGCAGTAGTGGTGGGAGCGCCGATTTCCATAGGCCCATGCTCGTCATCGGTAGAAGCAAGCGAAGCGCGCGGCACGCTTGACACTGAGAGAAACAGCAAAGCGCAGAGGCCGATGATGAATCGGAAATAGTTGTTCATACGAACACCTGATTCATGAGAGAGCTTCTAATTTTCGGATGCAGGGCTTGACTCCTTCGGTTGCACTTTCAGCGAATCTCCACGCGCAGGCCGTCCGAAGCGCCGTCCATTTCGCCGTCAGGCCAGAATTTTTTAGCTTCTGCGCGAATGTCAAAGCCATCCCATTCAGGGTAAAGATGCGAGAGAAGAATTCGCTTTGCACGGGCGCGCTGGGCAAGCCGGATTGCATCAGCGAGTTCCATATGAGTCTCGACAGGCTTGTTCTGTCTGAAAGAGCATTCCATCAGAAACAGGTCAGCGCCCTCTGCGAAAGTACCGAGCGCGTCAACGTAGCCTGTGTCGGAAGTGTAAACCAGTGTCGCGCCGTCTGCGTCCGTCAAACGCAGCGCAAGGCTCTCGCGCGTGTGCGGAGTGGAAAAAGTTTTAGCCCTTAGCTTGGGCAGAATCTCGAACTCAGCGCGCGGAGCTACTTCGCAGATGTGTATGGGAAACTGCTGCTGAAAGAGCTTGTAACGACCCGCTTCGTCAAACGCGCGCAGCAACTTCTTCAACCCGTAACCGCCGTAAATCTTCAAAGGCTTCTTCCGCTCGCGTGTTTGCGGTGCCCACTTCGTCCCGAAGAGAAAAGGCATCACGCCGCCCGTGTGATCCAGATGAAAGTGGCTTATCCAGATAGCGTCCAACTCCATCCAGGCCAGGTTCTCTTCGGCCATGCGGTGAACCGCCGCCGCGCTCGCGTCCAGCAGCAGAGAGCCTGACGCGGTTTCCAGCCAGTGCGCCGTAGAGGCGCGCTGCGGGTGCGGGACTGAAGTGCCGGAGCCAAGTACGACCAGCTTCATCACCGGGCGTTTCCTCCTTTGCTATCACGGAAGTGAAGGCTACAGAATTGAGGCCGTCAAATCAAATTGTTTGACCGGGTAGCGGCTCAGGCGTGAAATTTTCATCCCGGTATTTATCGAAGCAATAATTTGAAATTGACCCACTGCCTTTGCTTGACCTCGACGCCGCTCATGGGCTAAACCTCAGTGATAAGGAGAGGCAGGGATAATTTTCTTACGATGAGCACAGAAGAGATGGAGCTTGATGCGCTGGCAGTATTTTCGCACCCGGACGACGCCGAGTTGACGGTCGCAGGCACGCTTCTGAAGTTGAAATCGTTGGGCTACAGGACGGGCGTGCTGGACATGACGCGCGGCGAGATGGGCACGCGCGGCACAGTAGAACAGCGCGCCGTAGAGGCAGAGGATGCTGCGCGAATTATGAAGCTGGACGTGCGGCTGAATCTTCAGCAGCCGGACGGCCACGTTCATCTTACGGAAGAATCGCGCACGGCGATGGTTCGCGTGATACGTGCGCGCAGGCCGAAAGTAATCTTCACTTCGCACTGGGACGACCCGCACCCGGATCACGCCGCGACAGCGCGAATCGTGCGCGAAGCCTCGCGGTTAGCGAGCATGCGCCGCTATGATGAAGAGGCAGGTCAGATGGCTGTGCGAGTGCCCGTGGTCGCACACGCAGTCTATTCGCGCCACGTAGTGCCGTCGTTCATCGTTGACATCTCGGATTTCGTTGAAGGGAAGTTGAATTCGATAAAGGCTCACGCCTCGCAGTTCTACAACCCGGAGTCGAAAGAGCCTGAGACGCGCATCAGCCAGCAAGGGTTTCTTGATCAACTGGAAGCGCGCTGGCGCTACTTCGGCTCACTCATTGGAGCAAGCGCAGGCGAACCCTTCTTCGTGCGCGAAGCCCTGAACATAGAAGACCCCGTTGCGCTGCTCTCGCGCTCGATGAATATCTATTCTTAAGTTTCAGACTTCGGGTTTCGAGCTGGAATGACTATCCAGTTCGTAACTCGAAGTCTGAAACTTTTTTCCCGCTAATTCGCCTGTCTCAAGTCTATGGTGCGTTGCGTCTCGCGGGGCGCGTTGACGTTGAGAACGGCGCGCGCGACGGCGAGTATGGCTGCGGCGCGCGGCGCATCGCTCGTGTAGCTCTTTGCGAGTTCGATGGCGCGGTACAAATCCTCTTTTGCCAGAGACGCGAAGATGTCTCGCACGTCGAACCAGTCGGCGCTGAAACTCGTGGAGGAAGTGCCAAAGTTCGGGAGCGAAAATCGCCCTACAATCTCTGCGTCCTCGCCCGTGAATTCCGAATTTGAATTAGCCGCTTTGATGGCCTCGCTTATTGCCTCCCACGCGCGCGACTTGTTTATCTGGAACATGCGCGTGGCTATCCCTGTAAGTGCTCGCGCGCGATCAGGGTCTGTGCCGCCTATGCGCCGCGCCTCAGCAGCAGCCTCTTCCAGAACCTGCGCCGCACGCGCAGGCTCCGATTGCTTCAACAGGCGCGCCACCTCCATCAGAGCATATGCGCGCTGCACGTTCGTCAAATCGCCCGTGTGCGCAAGTCGCAGCGCCTCGTCCGTAGCTTTCTGTTGTATGGCGTGGTTGACGAGTTGTAGATCGACATAGGGACGAAGCTGGTTACGAATATCCGCGTTGTCAATCTTTTCCACAAAGTCGCGCGCGCGAGCGTCGCCACGCTGCGCAGCAATCAGCGCAGCACGCGCGTACTGGCCGTTGCGCTCTTCAGGTGTCGCGGCTCGCTCGGCGCTTTCCGCCGCCTCCATGCTTTCATCGCGCGACTCCGCTTCGGGTACGATACCTCGCGTCAAAAATCTGTTCGAGCCGTTGCGCATGTTTTCGGGCGCGTCCGGTGCAAGCGCCGCCATCTGCGCATGCAACTGCGGCGCTAAGTCCGGCGCGTACTGGTCAAAAAGCGGAGCCAGCCGCGCTATAGTGAAGTAGAGTCCGTTGCGCCCTGCAAGCGTGTGGTCTTGATCGGGCTGGGGGACGGGGCGCAGCAGAATCTGGGCTGCCGTCCTGAAGAATGCGGCGCGCACCAGCGGCGACATGTTCGCGGGCGGCACAATCTGCTCTCGATCCTGCATGGTCTGCATTCCTCCGTTGCGGCTCGCAATGATTACCAGAAACGGCGTGAAGACATAGGACGAGAGAACCGAAACTGTGCTTGCGTCGGAAAGCGGGTCGCTTCCTGCGCGCATAAGCAGAGCAGAGAAACGTTGATCGGCAGCCGCAGGATTCTTCTCACGCAAGTGAGAGAGAAAGTTTATGCCTCGCACGGTCACGCGGTCGAGCGCTCTGTCTGCGAACTGTAGAGCAAGGTCAACGTTGCCCTCGTCAAGAAGCTGCGTCGCAAGACCAAGACGCTGCGCCACCTCTGCGGGCGGCTGTGCCGGATCGGGTGTGTTCTGTTGTTGCTGCTGCGCCTGATTATTGTCGCTCGAAGTGGAAGCGTTTGCATCATCCTGACGATTCGCCTCCGTCAACTTACTTAGAAATTCTTCTGCGAGCGCGCGGTCGCGCTTCGCAGCCATTCTCAAGACCTCGCCGCGCATGTTTCGCGGGCTGCGGAAGATTGCCGCACGGCCCCTCTGCGCGATCTGGCTTCGCCGCTCCTCTTCCAACTGGCGAAAGCTCTCGCGGTCAACGGCGTCAGCAGCATCCCACGCCCTGCGAAATAGCTGGCGCGCTCGCTCCTGATCGGTCGTCCACAGCGAATCGGCTGCGCGCGCCTGAACGCGCGCCCGCAAAGTCATGTCCTGATAGCTGCGCGCTTCGTCTGCCAACGAGGTCAATAGCGAAACGGCGACCTGCCGCCGCGCCTCTTCATTCGGGTCTGCTGCCGCCGCGCGTGTGTTTGTGCGACCGGCTGGCTTGGCCTGTTGATTTTGCGCGAGCGTTTGCGAAGAGAGCGTGAGCATGCAGAGAGCGAGAGCCATAAGGCGTGATTTATTCATCTTCATCCTCCGAATTTGCGGCACCTGCGAACTACAGGGTATATATCGGTTGATCTCAATAAGAGTTGGACTTCATCACCGAAGACCGTAGAGAGCGCATAGATTGCACAGAAGAAGAGCAAGCCATTTTGAGATTTGAAATTTCAAATTTGAGATTAAAAAATCTCTATGCTTCTTCAATGGTCTCCCCGGCCTATGATGATCAATCCATCTCTCATTAAGTTCAACTAAGATTGCTCTACTCTTGCGCTAGAGGGGTGCGCTAAGAAGCATTCGCCTCCAGGAGTTATCAAAACAAATATTTCAACAACCTGGCGCGCTGCAAACGCGCTACGGAAACAATCTTTCAAGCTGGAATTTTTCTACAAAATAGCGTTCATGCCAGCGCGGATTGGCGCGATCTAAAAGGAGCGCTTCAGCCCCGCCCATCGCGTAGAAAGAGGCACGGCGGCGATCCATTAGTCTAGGGTTGCTCAACTGCGTATGAATGCGTTCAAGAATAGCGCGCGCCTCGTCCGCGAACGGCTTGAAATCCGTGAGCGACCTGAACTCTCTGGTCGGTCTGTAATGCTGCGCAGCCCAGAGCGCCACACGATATTCTGTGTAGCGCGCAGTGCCCTCTTTCCAGAGTTGAAATGAATAGTATCTGTAATCGTCCGGCGAGAGAATCTCCTGAAAGCGTTTGCGCGCGCTCATGTACGCTGCCAGTTTAGCGCCGAATTGATTCGTGTCGGTCGTAGAAAGCGCATCGTCAAGCGCGCGGCTCAGGATTGAGAACTGCTCTACAACTTCCGGCCTGTCATACGGAAAAGGAAAGTTGAGCATCCACATGCCAGTCTGATCGCCGCGCGAAAGATTCAATGCGTTCGCCGCCGCGTAAAAGTCTGGCTGCGAGTCCTGCATCTGGTGAAAGTGTTCGTGGAAGAGCGTCACAATCCAGGGCGTAGAAGTTTTAGCGTCCGTGTTCTCGGCCTGACCTATGACAATAGTTGAAACGCCGCTCACAGCCGGAAAGGTCGCCAGTAGACCTGTCTGAAAAACTCGCTTGCGGAAATAGACTTCGCTTCTGAGCAGGGAATCATAGCCGATGGAGGTGAAATCATTTGACGGCTTCGGATGACGAATCAGAAATTCGTAATCGGGCGTGACCAGCAGGACGGCGAACGGCGTCTTCTTCCAGTTCTTCCAGACTCTATCTCCAACTCTGTCGCCCAGACGAAAAGCTTCGGCCATGCGTATGCGATCCGTCTGAGAAAGCTTTGCTTGAGACTGAGCGCGTGCCGCGCCGAGCGCCAGGCACAACAATATTATGAGTAGAACCTTTTTCATGACAGGCATAGGGCCAGGGGCGCGACTGCTAAACTTCTTGGTCGCGTCGCCCGTCTAAATAGAGAGTAAGAGAGAGGGAAAACTGAAAACAAACTTCTGGCGCAGATTGAAACGCGCACGCTTCATCAAAGTTCCAAAAAGTTCTGATGTAGATAATACCAGGATGCAGTAGAAAGATGAGGATGTGCGGTCATGCAGTCAGTACCGCGCGAGCTTAAGCTCGCGCGATACTGACCTCTCTTCTGCTGCAACCTGATATAAGACGTGCCGCGCGACAATCAAAAATATCGCGCGGCACGTCTTCGCGTTAAATTGGATGGAAGCTCTAAACGGCTATGACCTCCAAGTCGGGGTCAATCTCTTGCTTGAGCATTCCTTCAATAGCCATGAGCGTGCCCGACAAAGAGCTTGGGCAACTGCCGCACGCTCCCTGATAACGTATGTTGAGCGTGTGATCGCTCAGCCCAAGTATCTCAAGATAGCCGCCGTCGGCTGCAAGATAGGGGCGCACGCGCTCGTCCAGTATCTCGTTGATGCGCGTAAGACGCGGGTCGTCGCTCGTCACGGCTGCAATTGCGCCGCCTATAGCTTCAAGACCGGGTGATGCCGCCTGTGCTGCGGGACTAGAAACAGACTCGGCTGAGCGTATGGGCACGGCAAGTCGCGGCAGCAGGTCGTCCCAATCAGCCGCATCCTCCTTTTCGACCGTCAGCATCTTGTCCATGTAAAAGACCGAAACGACCTCGCCCACGTCGAACAGGGATTTTGCGAGCTGGTCGCCATTAGCTTCTGCGGAAGAATTGAACTGACGAGCCACGCCGTTCGTGACAGGCTCTTTCAGAATGAATTTAACCGCGTTCGGGTTAGGCGTTTCTTGAATATCACTGATTTTCGGCATTAACTTCTCTCCACTCCACGCGCCCGGCGTTTACAACAGGGCGAAAACAATTCTCATTTTCAATGTGTATACATTATACCTTTCTTTCCCCTTAGATGCAGGTGCGCGTGAGGCTTATTGGCTCAATTTGTCCGCAAATTTACAGAAAACGTGTGACAACTATTTAACCTCGTATTTACAGCTATTTTGGCTCAAGAAAATTTCGCAGGGTTGACCGATTTTCGTTGCTAAATGCCAGACACCTGACTATACTCTCAGCCTCTCGCTTGATCCCCCTTTATAAGGAGTGTCAAGTTGAGGCAAGAGACAGACGATTGCGAGGGTCGTCTGTCTCTTGTTTTTTGACCCAACATAAAGTAGAGATGTCAGAGGTTAGAGATTAGAGGCTAGTGAAAAGCGTTTGACTGACCTCTTATGAATATAGGCATCACGGTCTATCCAACTTACGGCGGAAGCGGCATAGTAGGCTCGGAATTGGGGAAAGAGCTTGCGGCGCGCGGGCACACTGTTCATTTCATAGCGTCGAGTTTGCCCACGCGCCTGACCGAGTTGAACGAGCGCGTGCGCTTTCACGAAGTCGAGATGATGTCCTATCCGCTGTTCGAGCACCAGCCTTACACGCTCGCGCTTGCGACGAAGATGGCGACCGTTGCCCAGACGGAAAACCTTGATCTGCTGCACGTACACTACGCCATACCGCATTCGATAAGCGCAATCCTCGCGCGCGAATCTTTGAAACCGAATCGTCGCCTGCCCGTGATAACCACGCTGCACGGGACGGACATCACGCTTGTAGGCGCGGATCGCTCCTATCTACCCATAACGCGATACGGCATTGCTCAATCGGACGGCGTTACGGCCATCTCGAACTATCTCAAGCAGGTCACAATTGAAACTTTCCAGTTCGACCGTATAGAAGTCATACCGAATTTCATCTGCCCAACGGATTACCGTCGGCATCCTGTCCCCGATCTTCGCGCACAACTCTCGCCGGACGATGCGCCAATCATGGTGCACATCTCGAACTTTCGTCCCGTAAAGCGTCCCGTAGATTGCATTGAAATCCTGGGTCGCGTGCTGCAAAGAGGTATAAAAGCGCGGCTCGTGATGGTGGGCGATGGGAGCGAGCGTGTGAACGCGGAGCACCGCGCGCGCTGTCTGAATATTTATGATAACTGCGTTTTTGTCGGCAAGCAGCCGAACATCGCTGAATATCTTTCCGCGGCAGACGTACTGCTTCTGCCTTCAGAGCAGGAATCTTTCGGCCTCGCCGCGCTCGAAGCGATGGCGTGCGAAGTTCCGGTCATAGCATCGCGCGTGGGCGGCTTGCCGGAAGTCGTGACGGATGGCGAGACCGGTTACCTGAGCGAGGTCGGCGATGTTGAGAAGATGGGCGAGGACGCAGCGCGCCTGCTTGCCGATGAAGATTTGCGACGAGAGATGGGCGCGCGTGCGCGCGAGTCGGCAGTCTCGCGCTACAACACAGATATAATCATTCCTCAATACATAAAGTTCTACGAACGCATTCTCTCACAATAAGCTCGTGCGAAACTTTTGAGCCGAGCATAAGGTCTATAGCTTTCTTCCCGGTCAGTTCACAAAGATTTAAGTCGTATCTCTAAATTCCATTGAAAATCCGCCATCCTTTGGAAGTCCAGCCTCTTTCAAAAGCGTCTTGAACCTCTGGCGGAATTTGCCGTGAGGGTTCATCGGCAGCCCATCATTGGCCGGAAACGCCAGGTAGTAATCACGCCATCGGTTGCCCATCAAAGCTTTGTGTTGGTTTTCATATCTTATGTTTGGAGAACGACTGTCTTTTCAAAGCTGAAATTCTCGACCGTATCGTCGTCAAGCCTGACGAAGCCATAGATGAGAGATTCTATCACGTTACCTTCAATGTTCGGGTCGTAAAGGTCGGTCCATCCGCTGACGCTAACGCCTTTCCCGCTCAGAGAACTGGTCCCGGTTGCTCCTACCAATCCTGCTACAGCGAGTTTGTCAGACCCGGTAGCCGTGGCATATATATTCAGATACCAGATGGGATATTTCGTCGAGACGGGAGTAACATTACAGCCGGACATAAGCATACCGTCTTGTCCGAGTGTCACGTTCCAGTCGGAAACCTTAACCTTATCATTACCAGAACTGACCTCGCCGGACTGCTGTAAACCTTCTGGCGGATTCAACCTACCTTTCGCTGTGAGTCTTTTGAGAAGCGCTGATTTTTCTGTGGACATGATTACCTCCTGTTTAGACTGGCCCTAAAATCAAGACTAAGCTCGGAACAATCCTGCTTTAGCCGAAAGATCATTGAACATTTCAATCATAAGTGCTTGAGGTAAATAGTCAGACAGAGGTCATAAGCAGGCGATGAAACACTACTGTCAGCTACGTTATATGTCAACTGATTTCATGGAATTATTCTCAGAGTTGCTTCTAGACTATGCCCTATGCGCTCTTCTTTGCGCCTGGCTAGAGATTAGAAGGGAGTCCAACCCGCTACATGGTATAACTTGGTTATGGGTAAGTGGGTAGCCTGTTGAGATATTAGTTATCACCCTTAGCTTCGCATTATTTCTGTAGGAGACATGGAAGCTTAATATCGGTCAAGCGGTTTGGTTCTACGCATACCTGCATCTCTATGCGGGCCGCCGCGCTTATATCCGGTAGGTTCATTCTGGCCTGAAGAACAACGGAACAAGTACCCGCAAGCGCCGCAATCGCATCGCCCGGACGGCCTTGCTCATCGCCGACATGCACACTCCAGACAGCCGTGTCCCGAAATGAGCGAGGAATATTGATGCGAACCCAGCCGGTGCTCATGGGAAACTGAGCGATGACAACTCATCGCCAAAGGTCTTAATGAAACTGGCAGCGTCAAATCTCCACCCGCTCGGAGCATTCAGAATGTTGATCTCATTACCGTCAGGCTCGCTCGCGGGCGTAGCCGAATGGAGATTGCGGATAATGGCATGTAGCTTTGGCCCGATTGTCAACTCGAATGCGCCTTCATCCGTCTTCGTGTCGCGATCATTGAAGCACTGTACGCGCCTGCCCGGAGGTCCGATGAATATTAGAGAACTGAGTTCATCTTCGGCTTCGGTGTCATTTTCGTACCAACTGCGCTGAATCAGCGTGACATCATTGAAGTTGTTGAGCTTGTTCGACGCATCCGCGACGCGAAACTGGACATAAGGTTGCGCTGGGAGCGTGCCGATGAGATCGTTGAGGCCGAGGAGGAACGACGCGAATTCGGCAAGTCCGGTTAACGTGGATACAGTTGACTGGAGCGTATTCAGAACGCCTTGAAGTTGCGCAAGGCTTCTAAGCGGCGAGTTGTTCGGGACAACGATAAAGGCTGCCCCTTCGTCATCGCCCCATGAGGGTGAGAAGTAAGCGTGAAGGAAGAACACGATCACCTTTGGGATCGGAATCGCAGGAACGTCAACGGGAATGTTCGGCAGAGTAAACGTGTAGTTCACAGTGCCAGCCGTGAGCTTAATTGTCGCGCGAATGAATCGTTGTACGGTTGGAATCGTCATCTGACTCGTCATCTCAACTGTTTGCGGCGCAAACACGAATGACACTTCGGGAGAAGATGTACCGTTTGGCGCAGTGAAAGTAGTAGTCCCTGCCATAAGCACCGTAGTGCCGTCTGAGTCGAGTACCTCCCATGTGACGCTCACGCCGACCGGCACTTCGACCGGAATCGGAATGTTCCCGGCAAGTTGCGCCAACTGGCCCGGCACGCCCTGTAGTTGTTGTGTCCCGACGTTATTAAGCAACGGCGTGGGTACTACCGTAGGTACTATAGCGGGTATGCTGCCCGTAACCAGCGCATCAACACTCGAAGGAACAAATGGTGATGCGTCAAATGCGGGCACAGTTTTGAAGTCCCTGAACAGAACGTTCCTTGTGATCCATGTCAGTTCGAATCCGGCTGGCACAAAATCCGTCGCATGAAGATCTACGACAGATGAAGGCGTAAGCTTAAATATGACCGGCTTGCCCGGCACAACCTGCTGTGATCCATCGTGAACGATACTGAATAAAGAGGCTATCGCCTTGAGAGCATCAATGGGAACTGCCATCTCTTTTTCTCCTTATCTTCTTTTCGGCTATTAGCATAGGACGGTGCCCGCAGTGACCTTATGTCTAGCACTAACAAATCTCGTACGGGCAGCTAATCCTAGTACAAAAACTTTTGCCTCGGAGTGAGACACACATGGCGAAGACGGGCTAACTTACATTGGACTCAGGTGCAAGCCCAAGGCGCGGACAACAATTTTATCGGCGGTGTTACCGAAGTTAACCCGCAGGCTCAGAAGCACCTCGCCGAGGCCGGGGTCAACTGTCGTCGGTTCGCTATCCACGCAGATCGGCCCCGGATTTGTCTGGTCTGTACCGTCGTCGAGTTTCACGATGGCGCTTTGAGGTGGATTTTGAACCTGTGCCAGCCGAATCTGGCTGATAAAGCTCCTCTTATTCGATAGCTCGTAACAGACGCGCACGCCCTTGATGAGATAGCCCGGAGGAACCTCCAGTCCCATGTGCACTACTTTATTGCCGCCACCTTGCGCGTTCTCTCCAGTCGTGCTCGACTGAATGACTAAGCCCGTCAGACCACCTCCGACGCCGGACGAGATTGCGTTGAATGAGGTCGTCACACTTGGGTCGCCCGGCAGCAGATCGAAGTGATTGACCCACATGATAGTTTTTTGAGGCGGGCGGACTGCCCTACCGGCCTTGGTTGTCGCTTCACTACTTTTCTTTGAGCTTTTGGCTGACTTCTTTGTAGCCATTTTCGGTATGTCCTCCATTTCGTGAGAGAAACAGGTTCGAGCATAAGAGGCTATGGTAATGTGTCCAGCTTGAGGCATGAACCTCGAACCTGACTTATAGCGAGGTATGGCTGATTTGGCAGCAACTTTTATGCCGGGAATTAGAAGCAGAAAATATGATGCGAAATAGGATGTTTGAAGAACTGAACTCTTAATTAAAGAGAACTTGAGAGAACAGAGCCTTACTTTGTTGTCTACTATAATAGACAATTCGGCCCCGTTATAGGGTCATCAAATCCGCAATATGGCATGGGGTTATAAATCCGTCCTGAAAACTACAGTCGCAATCTGAGGTTTTCATAACCCACAGATGAAAGCGTTTCCTTTTCTATGCGGAAAATAACGGAAATTATGGTGTCCGTGACCGCTCACCATCTTTTCTCTCTCTCGCGTTGACGTGTCTCAGGTGTTGCATTCGCACGTGTGTTATTTGTAGCAGGCTTTGACTCAAAAGCTAGGTGGGCCAACAATATATTGCTGCCGGAGTCAATCGTCCGCCGTTTACTTGTATTCTTTCTGACTTTTGAGTCAAAGCCAAAAAGTTCCAGCCATGCGACACCATAATGAATTACCCTAAGGTTAGAGGGACTGAAATCCCTTGATTTAGCCCCTCCGTCCGACAATGCGACACGATGAAAAGAATGGCGGACGTAACAAAGATTTAACCTGGAATTCACTCCGCGTTAATCCGCCTGGAATAGATTCTCTCTTCTCGGAAGCTATGCATCTTTCACACGCGGCGGGCGGCGGCAAGCGGTCTGTGTGCGCGCCCTCGGTCAACCAACAAGATGTTTTGAGATTCAGAGGAGGAATTTTATTCATGCCGGAAAATCGCCTTCTATTCAAATCCTTCTTCGCCTCGATAGCAACATCTATACTTCTCTTCTGCGCCCTGCAACCCGCGCGCGCGCAGACTCTAGCTCGCGCGAGCGATAATGTGCCAGCGAATCACGCGAGCGAACCCGCAACTTCGGAATCTACGAACTCCTCTTCCAGAGAGACGACAACAACCAGCGTAGGGGAGCGCGTGCAGGCTCTGGAAGTTGCGCTTGAAGAGGAGCGTAAGCGACTGGACGAGTTGCAGCGTGTGATAGCGGATCAGCAGCGAGTGATTCAGCAGCTTTCAGGAAGCGCTGCGAGCGCGCCCGTTTCAGTCGCGGCGAATAATTCGACGGCGGCGACCGGCACGGTTGATGTCAGTCAGGTGCCGACGCTGGAAGACAGAATCAAGAAGGTCGAAGGGCAAGTTGCGAAGATAGGCCCGTTTCGTTTGAGCGGCGATTTCAGATTACGCTTCGATGCCGTCCTTCGTTCTGCTTCCGACCCGCCGCAGCCTGCGCTTCAGCATGTGCAGAATGTGCGCGCGCGTTACCGCCTGCGCCTGAACTTCGACACAGACCTCTATCCGACCCTGAGCTTTCACGGGCAACTCGCAAGCGGCCCCGCCAATAATCATCTGACCTTAGATCAGGATTTCGGCGGGATAGCCGTTCGCCATCCTTTCTTCATCAACGAAGTCTGGATTGATTATCATCCTACGAAAGCTTTTCAACTTCAGGCCGGGCGCGTGCAGGAGGTTTTCGCGGACAACTCGCGCTTTCTCTTCGACGACGACATACGCTTTAATGGCTTCAACGAAAGGTACGCAATCGCTTTCAAAAAAAATTCGCTTGACGTGACGAGCGTTGAATTGCGCGCAGGCCAATACATCCTCTCTAATCCGAACGTCGCCGTCATCACGGCGGGAAGCCCGCTTGCGACCGCCGGAGAAACAATCGGCACAATAGGGCGCTCGTCGAATCTCTTTCATCAGGGCGTGCTCGTCAACCAGCAGTTTAATAATAAATGGGGCGCGGCAGTTGGCGCTGACGTTCAACTCTATCGCCACCCGAACC
>DATHJK010000243.1:0-12315 GCA_035316225.1 Pyrinomonadaceae bacterium | reverse complement strand
GCTCTCGTCGTAGTGCTCACAGACCTTGTAGACGAAGAAGGCTCGCGCGAGCTTTTAACATCCTTGCGCCTATTGCGCCCGCGCCACCTCCCGCTCGTAGTTACAATCGCCGACCGCGATCTCAAAGCAGCCGTGCGTGATGCGCCCGACACAGTGCAGAATCTCTTCACACAATCCGTCGCAGAAGAGATCATGCACCAGCGCGAGGCAGCGCTGCGATTGGTGGAATCGCAGGGCGGCCTCGCACTTGATGTTACAGCCGCGTCACTTGCGCCAATGCTTTTGGAAACTTATTTAAGGGTTAAAGAAAGAGGATTACTGTAGATTCAGGTCAGCATCGCCTGAGAGAAGGGATGAGGGAGGCAGCGATGAGGGATGAAATGGGTTGAGTCAATTGCATGTTGACCCGTTCACTACATTCTTATTCATCCCTTCGCCCTCATCCCTCATCCCTTCTATCAGGCGGTACTGACTTCACGCCTTCTGTTGTTCTTCGTCTCTTCCCGCGAACAAAAGGTAGGAGTAGAGAGCTATACCTGTAAGAATAGAGATGCTGAACTTGATACCGGGAGGAATTGACGTTGGGGAGATGAAGCCCTCGATGATTCCTGCGATGACCAGGAGAGGGACGCAGCCTATAACCAGCCTGATTGCTTCCAGTCCGCGTGATTTCAAAGCGTCTGCGCGTGAGAGATTTCCGGGGATAAGAATGGCGCTGCCGATCATAAGGCCAGCGCCGCCCGTGATGAATACGCATGATAATTCAATCGGGCCGTGCCCTGCCATGAACGTTACAAGGTCATTTCCATATCCCGCGCGGTAGACTAGAGCCAGAATAGCGCCGGTATTTGCGCCGAAAATAGACATCGCGTATAGCGTGCCGACGCCAAATATAGCCCCGAGTGCGAAGGCGTTGAACGTAACGTGAATATTATGTGTGAAGATGTCGCTAGACCCAATCTGATTTCCCTCTTCGTTAATACCCTCCCACCAATGCACGTGCTCGTTGATCGCGTAACGCATAATCGGGGGAACGCCAGCCATCTCCGAAAAATCCGCATCCCGCCAGGTGCCTAGAAACCCTATGAATCCGAAGATGAGGAAGAAGGCAAACGCTACGACTGTGTAGCGCCACGAGCGCCGGAATGCTCTGGGGAAATCGCGCGCAAAGAAGTTGCGAAGGCGGCGACCGCCCTGCGAGTCCGCGCGATAGATGCGACCGTGCGCGCGAATCACAAGACTGTTCAGGTAGTTTACTAATCGCGGGTCGCGGCTCTCCGCGCGCGCAATCGCAAGGTCTGAAGCAGTGCGGCGGTATATGCGCCCAAGCTCGCGCACCTCCTCGCGGTGAAGTCGGCGCAGGCTGGAGCGGTCAAGCAGCACCAGCAATCCTTCCAGCCGCTGCCATGCGTTCTTGCGCTCGGTTATGAATCGGTCTGAGGACATAAAAGCAGATGTTGGATGTCAGATACCGTATGTTGGTGAAAAGTAGCTGATGTTCTACCTTCCAGCCGCCGAAGCTCTTGAACCACTTCGCAGGGCTTTCGGCTGCCCGCGTCTTAAATAATCTAACTTATTTCGTAGCATAAACCAATGATTGAAGTGTGGCGAAGGTTCAAAGGTCATGCGTCTATTGACTGGCCGAGCGCGTTCAGGGTAAAAGCCGTTAGCTGTTGATTCTGATTTCGACACTGATGCGGGGAGATTAATGAGACTAATAAAAATTTCGCTCTGCTTTGCGGCGCTCTGCGCGCTCTGTCTGTCGCTGTTGGCGCAAAATAATCCTCAGGACACGGTTATCCTGCGAGACGGCAGCGAGATGACAGGGCGTGTCAACTTCCTTGACGAGAATACTGTGCAGGTCAACGGGAAACCCATTGAGCGCTCGCGCGTGAAGCTGATACGACTGGCAGGCGCAACGAACGACGCGGCAGACGAGCAAGCTGAAACAGATATTGTAATCATGCGCGACAATCGTCGCTCCACAGGCCACGTCAGCTTTATCACCGACCAGTCCGTTATACAGAGCGGTAACCAGATGAGTAGAGATCAGGTCGCACTCATCAGGTTCGCAGACCCGGCCCACGTTGTTACAAATAGCCCGCAGCCCACGCCTTCACCTTCTACTTCGCCTTCACCTTCTGCCTCGCCATCACCCGCCGCTTCGCCGTCTCCCGGCGGCAGCCAAACTTCAGGCGGCAGCACGAAGACCGGCAACGAATCGCAGCAGCAGAATACGACTGCTGAAACAATGCCCTGGTTCAATGTAGAGGGTTGCGACTTTATACAGAAGCCTTACGTCTTCACGGACGCTTCCGCAGACAATAGCACTGCCGGACGATCTGCGCTTCGATGCCGTATGTGGATAAACGTGTGCGGGACAATTATAGAGAGGGTGAAAACAGTTGACGCGCAGAGCAGCGGCGCGTGCTGGAGAAGAGAGGATTTGGACGCGCCCGCAGTCTGCTGCACTGTTTGGGGAAGGTACAAGCAAACGCCCACCAGCAGGTACAACCCGCAAGTGGACGCAGATGGCGATGGTATACCGAATGATCAGGACGATAACCCACTGGGACAGAATCGTTCTGGCGGAGGAAACAGCACCTCTAACTCTAACAGAAGGTGAGTATTGATTTTTTTTGAGGATAAGAGGGACGCACTGTACAGGTCGAGCCGAGGGATAGATTCTATCTTACAGGCATCAGTTCCGGCTTTGCCGCTTGCCCTGAGCGCGCGGCACTGACTCTAAAATCTCAGTCGTATTCTCTGTCACGCTTGCGGGCGGCACGAACGAGCTGTAGTCCGCAGCGTTGAGTTGAGGGATATTTTCTTCCTCCTTGATGTGTTTCTCCGCTTGAATCTCTTCCGCGCGCCCGCGCTTCAATCTTGTCTGAAGGCTGCGGCCAATCAGGAAGTTCAAGACCTGAAAGATTACTATCACGATGCTGAAGTCTGCTGCGACAACCAGTACGGACTTGTTCAGCGTGCCCGCGAGCACGCCCACGATTACCAGTAATGAGCCGATAGCGAAGAGAGCGCTCAGCGCCTCCATGACACGCATCTTCCGGTTTCGCTCTTCCGGCGTGCGAGCGCCCAACTTGCCGCGCCGCCTTCCGATCTGCGAAGGGTCTGGCAGCCACTCGCCGCAACGTTTGCAGTAGGAGTCAACAGTCTGGTCGGCTGCGCCGCACTTCTGGCAAAACATGGCTCTACCTGGAATGCTCTGTCCTGATTGACTGGCAGCCAACCAGAGCTTTCACCCTCATCAAACTGCTCATTATACGAATTGCCTCTTCTACAGGAATCACGCCGCCTGACATGGCTTCGACCTCTTCGGTGCTCCTGCTTAACTCGCGGCAAGCATCCGCCGCGTTCCCAACCTGAATGGCGTTATATGCGTTCTGCAATCCGGCATTCAGACGCGCACCTGCTTCCGGTGCCAGACTCTCGCTGCGCGTCTCATCCACAAGCTCTGCCATCTGTTCAGCCGCGCTCTTGAGCGCTACGAAATAGACAGCCGCGCGTCCCCAATCGTCGTGCGCCCTGTTTTTGAATCTCACCTTAACGGTGCGATCCGTGATTAACGACGCCTCGACGTTAACTTGATGCAGTGGATAACCCTGTCCCACAGCCCCGCCGTGCCTGTACTTATAGACAGGCCCCTGGTCATTTACATAAACGTCAAAACTATCGTCGGCTGAGCCGTCTTCGGTTCTGAAAACAAGCGTGTAAGCCATTCCGGCCTGTGGAACGAACAACTCGACGGAGCTTGAGCCGCGCGGCGTCTGGTAGCGCGATGTGCGATCATCTGCGGTTGGTTGCGGTAGCAGACCCGGATTAATCGCGTCCCATCCCTGAAGGTTGTGAAGCTGTTCGTCCTCCGGGTTGCCCAGATCAACGTAATTGTCCGCAGCCGCAGGGCGTTGGTGCGCAGCCTGGCTCTTAGGTTCGATGGAGGAGGAAACATCCTGACTATAGGTAAGAGGCAGGCTCAAATGATTGATGAGAATCGCTAAAAAAAAGATTACGACGCAGAAACTTAATTTCTTCATCTCGGTCACCCGCTTACAATCTCTATTTCAAAGGCCAACGGGGAAGACTGTTTCAATTCGCAATCTAGCACAGTTGAGACTCAATCAAAAGATGTGCGCGTGACGAGTAGTTGGTCAATCTCAAATAATTAACTCAGGTTGCTGGTTAGAGCCTGATAGCTCTTTGAAAACGAAAAGCCCGTTCCTGCCTGCAATGAATCTGGTGTAAAAATTCCAAACTGAATTACTCCTGCGGGACATGTTATATTGAAGCTGTACATGATGACTCTTGGCAAAGAACAAGTTGCATGAACAATCCAGACCACAGGACGAGAATGAATCGCCTGGTCGAGTGCGTCCCTAACTTTAGCGAGGGGCGAAAAGAGGAGACCATAGAGCGGCTGGTTGACGTGATTGAATCGGTCGAGGGCGCAGTCGTGCTCGGCACTCACGTGGATGCGGATCACAATCGCTCCGTGATTACGTTCGTCGCGGACGCAGAGACGGTTGTAGAAGCTTCTGTGCGCGCCGTAGCGCTTGCAGCAGAGTTGATTGATCTGAGACGGCACACGGGGCAGCATCCGCGTGTTGGCGCAACGGACGTGCTGCCGTTCGTGCCTGTGCGCGGCGTGACGATGGAGGATTGCGTGGGATTGGCCCACGCGGCGGGCGAAAGGATTGCGAGCGAGCTTTCAATCCCCGTCTACTTCTACGAGCGCGCGGCTCGTCGCCCTGACCGTGTGAATCTTGAAGATGTTAGACGCAAGGGGTTCGAGGAACTGCGCGACGAGATTGAAATCATTGAAGCTCGCTCGCCCGACGTTGGCCTCAGTCGCATACACGAGAGCGCAGGCGCAATCGTTGTCGGCGCGCGTCCCTTTCTGGTCGCATACAATGTTAACCTGAATACGGATGATCTATCTGTAGCGAAGAAAATTGCGCGCGCAGTGCGCGGGCGCGACGGCGGCCTGCGCTACCTGAAGGCGCTCGGTTTTGAATTGAAGTCGCGCGGGATAGTGCAGGTTTCCATGAACCTTGTGGATTATGAGAAGACCTCTGTTCAGCATGCGTTTGAAGCCGTCAGGCGCGAGGCAGAGCGATATGGCGTGCAGGTCGCGGGCAGCGAGATTGTAGGACTCGTCCCGCAGGACGCTATAAATCGCGCGGCTGAATATTTCCTTCAGATAGAAAATTTCTCCCGCGATATTGTTTTAGAGAATCGCATCGAAACGGCATTCGCTGCCAAGGGTAAACGCGAGATCACCAAGGATTTCGTCGAAGAGGTTGCCAGCGGAAAGCCTGCGCCCGGTGGCGGCGCGGCTGCTGCGCACGCTGCGAGTCTGGGCGCTGCGCTTGGCGAGATGATTGCCCATCTGACCGAAGGGCGCGCTCCGTTCGCAGACGTTGCGCGCGAGGTCAGCGAAGCTCTCATCGAATTGACGGAACTGCGCTCACGCCTTCAACAGGCCGCGAGCGATGACGCAGCGAGTTTCAATCGCGTGATGGACGCGCGCAAAATGCTGGAGACGACCGGTGATGAGCGTCGCGCACGCGCGGGTGCAATCGAGGCCGCACTGAAAGGCGCGGCGACAGTGCCGCTCGAAATCGCGGGGCTTACCGTGCAGGTGCTTGAGCTTCTGGAAACGCTCGCTGAAATCGGAAACCCGAACGCTCTCTCCGACGCAGCCACCGGCGCACAACTGGCGCTCGCCGCCGTTACATCTGCTCGCTACAACGTTCTCGTTAACATAGCGGAGATTGAAGACGAAGAGTTTGACGGCGAGCATCGCTCGCGCGCAGATGATCTGCTGGAACGAGCGTGCGAGATAGCCGCGCGCGTCGAAGCACTATTAATGGATTCGATTGAATGAGCCGGACAACGCGCGTGAGCGCAGAAGAGTTTTATAAGAGTGATACCGGAAGCACAGTCTCAAGATTTGAAACAGGCATTCAACCCTTTGCGCTCTTCTTAGCGTCTCCAGCGTGAAACTCTATCTCACGCAAAGACGCTAAGGCGCTAAGAAAAGATCGCAAGACAGTTAAGAAACGCGCTGTTAAGTATTGAGATCAGTTGCCAGCGATTCGTATAATCGGCTCAGCTTCCTTCCGCTCCTGAAACCAAATCCTGATTGCAGCGAACACGCTCGCCAGTCCAATCAACAATAGAGCGCCTCCCATGTATTTCCAGTTGTCGCCCGGCTGGCTTATAAAAGCGTCCAGCGCCGAAGCTTCAGCCTGTGGATTGTTAAGCGCGCGTTGGTGTCCTATTAGAAAGCTCACGCCCGACCCTGCCAGCATAAAAAGTGATACGGCGAAAAGAATCCTGATGGTCTTGCTCTGCATGTGTCTATGAAACCTCTCTTTCGCCTCGGTGCCGTAGGCGGGAGCAAACGATTAGACACGCCGGAGCAGAGAAAAGTTCCAGCGAGAAAGAGTTGTAGCAGGAATGGCAGGAATCCGGCGCGCAGTTACAGGTGTTTCCTGAAGAACGATACAATCTTCCAGCCGTCAAGATAGACCCAGGGGCGCTCGCCGCTTGTATAGTGGCCGCAAGGGAGCCACGCAACGTCCAGCGGGATTCCCAAGCTCAGCGTTTCGGCTATGACGTTCTCCGACAGGTCAGCGGGGAATGTCAGGTCGTGGCGCGCGGCTATGAAACGAAGGGGGCGCTGGCGCATCTCTGTCAGCCGCTTGATGAAAGGCATAGGGCTGATGGGAAGCCAGAATTCGCGCAACTCGTCCAGCGTTACATGGTCGCCGAAGCCTGCGCGAACGTGTTGTGTGGAGATGCCGTGCCATGTAACGTCTGCGAAATAGCCCGACACGTGATTGAACACGCCCACGTCAATCGCGTCGTCGTGCGCGAAAGTGAGGAAAGCAGTGCATGAGCCGATGCTCGTGCCCATGATGCCTATGCGGTCGTAGCCCTGACTGGTTAACCACCTGACTGCGGCGCGCGCATCCAGCACGGCTTGCCGGACTGATTGAATGGTGCGGCCTATGTTGGAGCTAACCAGAAAGTCCGCGCGCTCCAGTTCCGGCGGTCTGCGCTCTTCATGATAAGGCAATGTTAAGCGCAGTGCTGTGATACCGAGACGGCTAAGAATTTTACTCAGGTCAATGTGGCTTTCGGCTTGCGCGTTCCACTGCGGCAGCAGAACTACTGCGCGACGCTTCCCGCCTTTTGTCTCGTGCGCAGGAAAAAGGCGCGCACGCGCAATATTGTTTTCATGTGAAGGCGTATGTACGGCGCTTGTCCATGTCAGCGTGTGACCGTTCAATTCGTAATCGTTGACAGCAGGCAGCGCATAAAACTGTTCGCTGTGTTCAAGCGCACGTCGAGCGTGGTGGCGCAGGACGTGGCGCGGGTCGTCGCCATTCAAGTGATCTGTGACGAAGGATGCGCCCCAGTCGAAGGGGCGAACGATTCTATTCTTGTCGCGCTGTGAATGATGAATCTCACGCGCGCGAATAAGTCTTCCGAGCAAAACCAGATGACCGCCTGTCTAAAATTTTGGCGCGAGCGCACGAATTCGCGTGCCCGCGCCAAAGTATCCTAAATAAATGGCAGCTTAAAGGCAAAGAGCGTGAATCGTTAATCGTAAATCGTGAATAGATAAAAGCAGGACGCGAATCCGTTCAATCTCTATTCACGATTCACGGGTCTACTATTTACGCCTTTACGGATGCTGTAGCCAGAGGTTATAGCTGCCGCTGCCGCTGTAGGAATAGACACGCCAGATGTAGTAACCGGCGGTGCCCGAGTAGGAAACGTCTTCGTTGGCCGAAGAGCTTGTGCCGCTCGCCACGTTTACCCACGTCGAGCCGTTCCACTTCTGCAAGTATAGATCGAAATCTGCGCCCGAAGCAGGCCCGCGCAGCCAGCCCTTATGTGTGCCGGAAGCGGCGCTGTAGTAGTAAGTGCCGTTCGGCTGATACTGTGAGCTGCCTGTGCCGGAGAGCGAGCCTGTGTAGAGTGTGCAACTCGTACACGGTGCGCCTCCGCCGCCACCTCCGCCACCGGTCGTCAGCAGCGAATAGAGAAGAAGGTTGGGCGAGCCGGTGCCTGCGCTCGTAACCACGCCCGTAGTCGCGGTGCTGGTGATAGCGCTTGCGACCGTTGCGGGCGAGGCTGTCGGGTTGGTTTGCAGGTAGAGCGCAGCCGTTCCAGTGACATGCGGCGTCGCCATTGAAGTGCCGCTGATGGTGTTAGTGGCCGTGTCGCTTGAGTTCCACGAGGACGTGATGCTGGAGCCAGGCGCGAAGATGTCAACGCATGTTCCGTAATTGGAATAGGACGCGCGAGCATCCGAGCTGGTCGTAGCGCCTACAGTGATGGCGGAAGCCACGCGAGCAGGCGATTGCGAGCAGGCATCTACGTTGCTGTTGCCAGCCGCGATAGCATAGGTAACGCCGGAGTTGATGGAGTTCTGTACCGCCGTATCCAGCGTGCTGCTCGCGGAGCCGCCCAAACTCATGTTCGCAACGGCGGGCGACTGGTGATTGGCCGTCACCCAGTCAACGCCCGCGATTACGCCGGAGGTCGAGCCGCTGCCGTTGCAATCAAGCACACGAACGGCGTGAAGCGTAACATTCTTGGCGACGCCGTAGGTCGAGCCGCCAACAGTGCCCGCCACATGTGTGCCGTGTCCGTTGCAGTCGTTGCCGTTTTGACCGTCTCCCACTTCGTCAACGGCTATGGATGCGCGACCGCCGAACTGCGTGTGCGTGACACGAATGCCCGTGTCAATGATGTAGGCATGAACGCCCGCGCCCGTAGAGTTATAAGTGTAGTTGCCATCCAGCGGAAGGTTTCGCTGGTCTATGCGATCAAGCCCCCATGTCGCGCCCGATTGAACGGTAGACGCATTTACTTCCCCGTCCTCTTCGACATACTTGACGCGCACGTCTTCGCTGAGCGCAGTGGCCTGCTCTTCCGTCATCTCGACGGAGAACCCGCTGATTGCGTGCTTGTAGACGTGTTTGATTCTGCCGCTGTAGGCTGCGGCCAGATCGGATGAAACCTGCGGCGCAGCCGACTGCGCGCCCGTGTAGCCTACTGCCCAATCTTCCAGCACAACGATGTAGCTGTTGGTTATTTTCTTAGCGTGCCTGCGAAACTTGTTTCTAGGCCCCTGACCCTGGACACTGAATGAGACGAGTGCCAGTGCGCAGAGAGCCACGAGGGTTAGCAACAAAATGAACTTCTTCATCTCTTCTCCTTATAGGTAGGTTGGTGAGTGTTAACCGAGCGCGACGCGGTGCTTCCGGTCGCGCTCATGAAAGAACAACTGTTCAGGCGATTAAAAGGCTTGCCTCCCACTGCAAAAGGCTGCCGTAAAACGGCTCGCAAGGGTGTTGCGAGTCGAGGAGTTATACGAAAGTTTTCGGCTTACCTTGACCTTCGGACTGATTCGCACGCAGTCAGGAGCGCGAAAACGTGAGAAACCAACGCGACTAACATGAATTGCGATTGGAAACGGGGGAGACAAAGTATAGCATTGTTCGGGCAAAGTGCAAGGCGCTAAGGATTGAGGTAGTAGGGTAAATTGTATGGATCAGTGGCGAGTCCGTTTCGGTAATCTCTCCGGCAAGTCTAGGTCGTCGTCAATCAAAACGTCCGTACTGACACCCGCAACGCGCGCATATTGCAGAAGAAGCGGCAAAGGTGGCTCACGTTTTCCAAGCTCGTAATCTGAAATTCTGTTGTAAAAAAGAGCATCCTCAAAGCCTAAACGTCTGAGCATCTCAGACTGAGAGATTCCAAAAGCCTCCCTAATCTGTAGCAGCTTCTCACCAAGACGCTTCGCCTTCAGACGCGCCGCCCTCATCAAGAGTTACCTCCCGACAGAGCAGCGAAGGCGAAATTAGATTTGCGGTTATACCATATATGGTATACAATGCGGTCGCTCAAATTGTCCGCCGTGAGAGGAAACCTTTCATCTCGAACGGCGATGCTCATTACTCCCTTGAGGTTTTGAGGCGTCGCATTAGCCGTTACTCGTTTTCAAAAACCAAATCGCGCCAAATATAGCACGCTTTCACTTCACCCTATGGTTTCAAACTCTGACTAAATTCCGGTTCGGGAGCGTGCTGTTCTAAGGGTGAGCGCGCTCCCGTTGCTTGCACGCCTGTTTCCGGGTGAGTTACGGGCTTGTGCAGGAGAGGCCGCCGCGCCTGACCTCCCACGTCCGCGCGGCGGCCTTGCTTCTTGCCTCAAAGTAAGCAGTAGCTTTGCACAAAAATTAGCTTCTGCACAAAAATAGAGAAGTCTGCACAAAAATTAGCGGCGATTCTTGCTTGGTAATCTAGCGGGCAAGTCTAGATTATCGTCAGCAAAAACATCAATCGTCACGCCCGCCACACGCGCATATCGCAAGAGGATTACTAACGGCGGTTCATTCATTCCTGTCTCGTACTTCGATATTTGCTTGTAAGAAATCACGTCCTCAACTCCAAGACGGTAAAGCATCTCTGTTTGAGATAATCCCAACGCCTCGCGTATCTGTAATAACTTCTCCGCAAGACGCTCTGGACGCAAGCGCGGGCGTGTTCCCATCAGGCGCGGCCCCCTGATGAAAGCAGCTTTTGAACCTTGCAGTTATCGTCAATTGACGATAATATGCGCTCGCCCAAAACCTCCGCCGTGAGAATCCTTTTACACTCAACGGCGATGCTCATCTACTCAACAAGAGGTTTTGAGCCGTCGCATTAGCCGTCTGATTCTATGACTAAACCGCGCGCATCATATCAAAGAGCGCGTTTTCTTCATATCACTTTATGACTGGAATTTATCTTTAGGAGAATCGTTTCGGGAGCGTGCTGTTCTAAGGGTGAGCGCGCTCCCGTTGCTTGCACGTCCGTTTCATTATGGGGTGAGTCGGGCTGTGCGGCACAGAGGCCGCCGTGAACTCCCACGCTCAGATCACGGCGGCCTTGCTTCTTAGGTTGTAAGCAAATCTCTCAACTCCCAAACGTGCTTTGTGATTCCCGCCTCCATCGAAATTTTCTACTCGACGACGGCGAAAGCCCTGACGGGGAACGTGCCGAAGTCTTTGACTTTCACGGGCACGGCGAAGAATCGAAAGCCCGTCGCGGGCAAGCTGCCCAGATTGCAAAGATGCTCGACAATTGGAATCTGCGCTTTGAGTAGAATGGAATGAGCCGGGCGAGAGAGGTCGCGCGTGTCGTCAATGTTCAGTGAATCAATCCCTACGAGTTTCACTTCCGCTTCGACTAGATGATGCGCTATCTCTTCGGTCAGAAACGGGTGGCCTTCAAAATATTGCTCGCTTCCCCAATGCCTGTCCCATCCCGTGTGAACCAGCACGGCCTTATCTTTTAAATCAACATCACGAAAAGCTGCTGCGCTCACGCCGCGACCGTCGAACCCTGTAGCGCGAATCACAACGCCTTCTAAATCTGCGAGCGAAGAGAGTGGCAGTTGGGAGAGGTCTGCGCCGTCTCTGTACCTGTGGAAAGGCGAGTCAAGGTAAGTGCCCGTGTTCGCAATCATCTCAATGCGGCCTATGTGAAACTCTGTGCCCGGCGCATAGTGCTTCCGTGATTCTTCGCGGCTCAAAAAATCCGAGACGACGGGCGCAGGCAAGCCTCTGTAAGTCGTCAGCCCATGCTCAACCGTGTGGCTCAAGTCAATCAGGCGCTCTTGTGCTGGTCGGTCGTTGCTCATGGCTTGCAGGCAATTATCAAAAGAAAAGAGGGCTGTGTCCAGAGAGACACAGCCCTTCAGTGAAATTCGGCTTCCAAAGGAACTGCTATTGACAATTCGTAAGCTTGAAGTGGCCTACGCGCGTGCTCCAGTTAAATGAGCCTGTCGTTTGCAGGTACTCGGTCGTGTACCACATAGAACAGTCGTCGGTCGGGTCAACGCTCAGAGAGCTGTAGTCGCCCCAGCGGTGCAGTCCCGCGTTCTGTGAACCCGACCCGCCGTAGATGGAGCTTTCTGTCCCCATAGTGCCGAGCGGGTCTGTAGGCAGGCGCGCAGTGAAGCGTATAGCCGGATAGATGCTGCTGCTCGAAACGCTGTAGCCGAGCACTATGTCTCCAACCCTGTCCATCGCAGCGCTGCCCATCCAGCGATGTGCAGAGTCGGGCGAGAACGTTCCCGATTGATAGACGGTCGCCGTGCCGCTCGGGTTGCGCAGCTCGTACCAGCGCACAGCCGCGTGTCCGGTTCGAGTGTTGCCAATCTGCACGGAATGGTTGACGACCAGCGCTTCGTGCCCGTCGGTGAACTTGCGATACGCGAGCCGGTACATCAAGC
>DATHJK010000242.1:0-12301 GCA_035316225.1 Pyrinomonadaceae bacterium | reverse complement strand
CCTCGAACAATCGTAGCCGCGCTCTTGAGCAGTACGGGTGGCTAAAATCCAGAAATTCCGAGCTTGCCGGCAAACTCGAAAGCATGCTCTTCGGCAACATAGTGGTGAACGTCCAGCACTAACATCATACTAAACAACCCGGAAAGAGAGACTTCTTCGAGCCGGTTCGTGTGATTTAGCGGACTATTTTTCCCTGAAAATGAATAGACACTGGGGGAATATAGTCTGAGATGAGTTTCATCCTTCCATTCCAGTATCTGCTGCCAGTCTGATGTTCATCTCCGCTCTCAGTATCTGTGAACGATGGTCGCCAACATCAGAGAAGGCAAATCGAGGAGTACGGAATCGTCTCAAGCACGCATCGGACGGAGAATAAATTGACCGTTAGAGTGAAGCTTGGCTGCGCGCCTATCTTCACGTAATATGTAACCCCCTGAATCACGATTCTCCTCTTTGATCGCCCTTGATTTATGTAGCGAACGCATGAGTGTATCCATCGTTGCTGCCGGTTCTCAATCTTGATAGTTGTCGCTGATTGGAGCAGAGCATTCGAGCTATGTATAAAGGAGACGACCCGCTCTCGACGCGATGGGGCAAAGCATCAAGCCCGTGGCGCGACGTTCCCGCTCACGATTGGGAAGACCTGCGCTGGCAGCTAAAACATCTCGTTCGTACAGTAGAGCAGTTATCCGGGCTTCTAAATCTATCCGATACTGAAAGCGCATCCATACGCCGCCAGAACCGGCAGTTTCGTTTCGCTATCTCGCCCTACTATTTCTCGCTGATTGACACGGAAGACCCCGCCGACCCAATACGTCGCATGATAGTGCCCGGCTCCGAGGAAGAGACGGGCGAAGGAATGGATGATCCACTGGCCGAGCGTGACGACCAAGTTGCGCCCGGACTCGTACATCGCTATCCAGACCGCGTGCTATTCGTGGTCACGGCGTTCTGTTCCAGCTACTGCCGCTTCTGCATTCGCAAGCGCAACTGGCTTGTTAGCGATGCCGCTTCGACGCGCTCTGAAATTGACGAGGCGATAAACTACCTGCGCAAGCATGAAGAGGTGCGAGATGTTTTGATTTCGGGCGGCGACCCGCTCACTTTGCCTATAGACCAGCTTGATTACATTCTCACGCAGATTCGTTCCGTACCTCACATCGAGTTCGTTCGCATAGGCTCGCGCGAGCCTGTGATGTTGCCGATGCGAATCACAGACGACCTACTGCGCCTGCTGGATAAACACAGCCCTTTATGGATTAACACGCATTTCAATCATCCGCGCGAGATTACGGAAGAGGCAGCCGCGTGCTGCGAGAAGCTGGCGCGATTGGGGATTCCGCTAGGCAACCAGACGGTGCTGCTCGCAGGCGTTAACGACGATGCGGAGACCATGAAAGAGCTTTTCCACGGTCTACTCGGAATTCGAGTCCGTCCCTACTACCTGTACCAGTGCGACGCCGTAATTGGCGCTGCTCATCTGCGCACAAGCGTGTGGAAGGGCGTAGAGATTATGGAATCTTTGCGCGGCCACACCACAGGGTTGGCCGTGCCCGTATATGTTGTGGATGCGCCCGGCGGCGGCGGAAAGATTCCGCTTGCGCCAAACTACCTTATCAGCGCGAGTCCCGGTCGCGTTGTGCTTCGCAACTTCGAGGGCGCGCTCTTCAGTTACACGGACGGCCCGGTCTCTTCAGATGCGACAGATCAACCCGCAAGCTCTGTTTCTGATTTACTGAGCGGCGAAAGTCAACGACTGATTCCACAGGGACAGCCACACTATGAACGGCGCGAGACCGTTGCCGTAGAGCGAAACTTTGCAGAGTTGGCCCACAGCTTAACAGATGACAAAGAATGAGAGATGACCACGCTGGCCGCTAACGCGGCTTAGTAGCTGAACGGTTATCATGCGAATCGCTCTACTCTACAATGCGCGCCCGAACGGAATATCTTCCGGTGTACCGGATGACGCTTTTGAAGAATACGATAGCGATGAGACCATCGCTTGCATAGCGGGCGCGATAAGACGTATGGGAGTTGAAGTCGAGCCGGTGGTGGCAGACCGCAGGCTTCCCTGGCGATTGGCGGAAGGCCGTTATGATTTTGTTTTCAATATCGCGGAGGGTGAAGGCCGTCGCTGCCGTGAAGCTGTGCCTGTGGCCGTCTGCGAGCTTCTGGGCATACCCTTTACAGGTTCGGATGCTCTCACCCTAGCCGTCACGCTCGATAAATCCGTTGCGAGGCGCATAGTCTCGCCGGATGTGCCTGTGGCTCGCGGCGTGCTCGTTGAGACTGAGGCGGATGAGGTTCAACTGGATGCGCTTCAGTTCCCGGTAATAGTCAAGCCGAATGATGAAGGCTCAAGCAAAGGCATACGCGAAAACCCTGTAGCCTTTCACAGGGAGGCGGCAATAGAGCGTTGCCGCTGGCTGCTGGAGCGATACGGGTGTCCGGTGCTGGTTGAGGAATTTCTCTCCGGCGCTGAAGTCACAGTTGGTCTTGCCGGTAATTGGCCCAACGTGCGTGTGCTGGGGATGATGGAGATTGCGCCCGTTTTGGAGGAAGAGAATTTCGTCTATTCGGTTGAAGTCAAACGTGATTGGCGAAGGCGTGTGCGCTATCAGGTGCCGCCCTGCCTTGATGCGGAAACAATCAATCTGCTCAGTCGCCTTGCACTCACCGCTTACCGCTTGCTCGGCTGCCGGGACATAGCTCGCATGGACTTTCGCATGGACGCTGAGGGTCGCCCGCATTTTCTGGAGTGCAATCCGCTGCCCGGACTCAATCCTGAGAGCGGCGACATAGTGATTCTCTCAAGAGAGAGTCTGCCCTATGAAAAGCTTGTGCAGGGCATACTGCTTGACGCCATGCGCCGCGTGGGAGTTGCGGTCGCATGAAGGTGCTTGTGCTTCACACCCTGCCGCCGGAAGCTATCGCAGACGGGCGCAATTCGTGGGAGTTTGATCTTAGCGAAGCAGTCGAGGGCATCGCGGAAGTTTTACCGGAAGCAATTCTGGCAGGTGTGCGCGGCGAGGCGAGAGAGATACTATTGCTTCTTTCCGAGCACCAGCCGGATGTAGTCTTCAATGCCTGCGAAGCGCCGCTCGGACGCCCCAATCTTGAAGCGCATGTTGCCGCGCTGCTTGAATGGCTCGATGTTCGTTTCACAGGCTCCGGCAGCGAGACGCTTGCGCTCTGTCGTCGCAAAGATCGTGTGAACGCCGTACTCGAAGCGGCTCAAGTTCCTGTGCCACGCAAATCTCTCTTTCCATGTATTGTTAAGCCCGCTGGCGAAGACGGCTCCGTGGGCATCTACGCAGACTCTGTTTGCGAAAACTTGGAGGCTCTTCAAAGAGCCAGAGCGCGGTTTGATGTGCCCGTTGTGGTAGAAGAATTTTTGCCCGGACGAGAGTTTGCCGTCTCTCTGTGGGGACGTGAAGAGCCTGAGCACTCATCAATCGGCGAGACGCGCTTTAAGGGAGAGTTGCGTTTGAACACTTACGCCGCCAAGTGGGATATTGAGAGCGTGGATTTCGCAAACTCGCCAATGTTTTATGATATAGAGCTTGATACGAGTTTGCGCGAGTCCGTCATCGAAGCGGCGCGCGGCGCGTGGCGCGCAGTCGAAGCGCGAGGTTACATTCGCGTGGATGTCAGGCTGGATTCCGATCATGTTCCCCGCGTGATTGATGTGAATCCTAATCCCGAACTCTCGCCGGGCGTAGGAATTCATCGCGCAGCGTTGGAAGCCGGTTGGAGTTGGCAAAAGTTCGTCAGGCGGCAGATTGAATGGGCATGATCGTCCGTGAGCTTCGCATAGAGGATCGCAGTGCTGTAGATGAAATGCTGCGCGACTGTGGAGCTTTCACAGAGGAAGAAGTCTCGGTTGCTCTGGAAGTGGTTGATGAAGGATTGGCTGGCGGATTAGACGGCTATTACCCGCTCTTCGCAGTAGAGATTGACGGTCAGGTGCGCGGCTACGTCTGCATTGGGAAGACTCCACTGACAAAGAGCACATGGCATCTTTACTGGATATGTGTTCACACGCAGGCGCAAGGCAGAGGTTGTGGGCGCGCGCTTCAATCTCGCGCCGAAAGCTTTGTTCGGGAACGCGGAGGCGAGCGAATCGTGTTGGAAACTGGCGGCCAGGCTGCCTACAGGCACGCGCGCAAGTTCTACGAAAGAGCCGGATACAAACAGGTCGGCACGATTCGGGATTTCTATAAACCCGGCGATGATTGCGTAATCTTCTGCAAGGAGCTTAAGGAATAGCCGTCCATTCAATTAAAATTTGAAGTTGTACTCGGTCGGTAAAAGGAGGCTCGATCAATGTACACGCTTAAACAATACCTCGCGGGCAGGAACTGGCACCCGGACTTGCTCTCGGTGTTGCAAGGTCTTTCAGATATGTACGGCGATGATTTGCGTTTCTTATCGCGCGATACGAAGTGGATTAATTTTGTCGTTATGGATACCGATGACGAAGAACTCTTTCAGGATTTACAGGACAGTCAGGACGATCTTTTCGGTGAAGACTTCAGTAGACTTCCCCATTTTCACTTGGTTCGCCCCTGGGGGCATTCACCCGTTCGCGGTGTTTTCCTTCTTCACATGGGCAGCACGAGTTTGCGCAATGAGTTCAGGGGAGGATTCTGGTATTACTGAGGCCGATGGATGCAAGCGATAATCTGACATTGGAGACGACTATGATCTTTGTGGGCGACTGCGCGGGCAAAGGTCGAGGGATTTTCGCGCAGAGGAAAATCTGCGAGGGCGAAAAGATTGAAGAAGCGCCCGTCGTGGTTCTACCCGCCTCCGAGATAGAGTTTCTTGATAAGACTGTGCTGCAAGATTATTACTTCGTCTGGGGAGAGGATGAAGAGCAGGCGGCAATCATGCTCGGCTTATGTTCCCTGTGCAACCATTCCTACAGTCCTAACGCCATCTTTAATCTTCTGCCTGAAAGATCGGCCATAGAATTCATTGCGCTCCGCGACATAGAGCGCGGAGAAGAGATTACCATTAATTACAACGGCGACCCTGAAAATCAGAAATCCATCTGGTTCGATACACAGGATTGAATATGGCAGATTGCAATTGCATGTGCCCCCTTACGCAAGCGTCCTCTGTCAGTACCGCCTGCCTAAGCCGGGCGGGGAGTAAAAGGGATGAGGGATGAATAAGAATTTAGTGAACAGGTCAACATGCAATTCATTCAACCCATTTCATCCCTCATCCCTCATCCCTTCTCTCAGGCGGTACCGACCTGAGTTACATTCAATCGCAACTAGCGCGTTCAGGACAATAACTGCACACCCTATTTCCCTCGCTTTTTTGAGAATCACTCTCTCACATCAAACCAGATTGGCGTGCGGTCACCGGGCGAGCCGTTATAGTTGACCGTTATCTCCTCGCCCGCCTCTATGTCTCTGAGCGCAATGAAGCGTATCAACCTCTCTTCCCAACTCTTTACATATTCGGCGTTGGGCGAAAAGGAGTGATTGTAGAGCGAGCCGAATCCCAGAGCTATCGCGGCGTGTTCGCCCTGCGGCCCGAAGTTGAAGATGTAGAGAGCAAGCACGGTCGGCTCTATGTGATGCCACTGTTCCGCCGGAATGACTATGACCGGAGACACTTCTATCACTTCGCCGCGCGTGAACCCCGTGCAGGCGAATACGCCGCGCCCTTTCTCAGATGTGCTTCGCACTTCCAGCGCCGGGCGAGCGTGTCCACCTGCGGCGGAACGTAAGCGATTTGTCTCATCATCCGTCATTTCAATCAGGCTGAATCTCATGCCGCGCTCTATGAAGATTTAAGTTGAAGGTAATTCCTGAGAGCGACGAGAGCGAGTCAGGTATTCGCGTAGAAGCGATTCGCGCAAGTTCGGCGCCTGTTGCAGCAGAGCCATGAATTGTGCGCGCTCCAGAGTCAGGAAGATGCTGGGCACAATCGTTCGCACGGTCGCAGTTCGCGGAACATCCTTCAATAACGCAATCTCTCCGAAATAATCGCCATCCTGCAAAACTGCAATACGCTTCTCCTCGCCATCCTGCTGTTTGATCGTCACCATTACCTTGCCGCGCACGATGATATAAAATTTGTTGCCGGGGTCTCCCTCGACTATCACACGGCGCTCCGATGGATAACGCTCCGTCACGAATTGACCGGCCAACTCTGAAAGAACTCTGTCTTCGAGCTGCGACAAGATAGGAAAACCTCTCAAGCGCGCGGCCTCAACTTCAGCGCGATCCCCTGCTTCGTTTAGAGTGAAGCCCGCCTGCTTCTGCCAGAGTCTCGCGTACAATCCATCCAGCCCAAGCAGTTCTTCATGTCGTCCCTGTTCAGACAACCGGCCACGATCCAGCACGAAGATAGAGTCTGCGCTGGCGATGGTTGACAATCTGTGTGTCACGTAGATAACTGTTCGCCCCCGTGCTACACGAAGGAGCGTCGCGTTGATAGCCGCTTCCGTTGAAGGGTCTAGCGCGGACGTGGCCTCGTCCAGAAGCAGCACCCTCGGATTTCGCACAAGAGCGCGAGCGAGCGCAAGACGCTGCCTTTGCCCACCGGAAAACCGCGCCCCGCGCCCGCCAGCTTTCGTCTCATATTCGTCAGGCAGGCTAACCAGAAAATCATGTATCTCGGCATCGCGCGCGGCGGCTTCGACCTCCATATCCGTAGCCGCCGGATTGCCCAGACGTATGTTCTCGCGTACAGAGATATTGAACAGAACATTTTCCTGAAAGACAACGCCCACCTGCGCGCGCAGAGATTCCTGTGTTGAGAATCGAATATCCTGTCCGTCAAACGTTATCGCGCCCGATTTCGGATCGTAGAAACGCAGGATAAGATTGAGCGTAGTGCTCTTGCCTGAACCGCTTGGGCCAACGAGCGCGACGAAAGCTCCGTGAGGAATTTCAAGGCTGACGCGATCCAGATTAACCTGCTCTTCAGTGTAGCCGAATGTCACATCACGAAATGCAATCGCACGAAGAAGCGCGGGAAGCTGTGAGGCGGCGGGCGCATCCTGAACTTTCGGCCTCTCGCTTAAGACTTCCTCTATGCGTTTGCTCCCGCCCATTGATTGCAGGATGACGGGCATTACGTTCGCAAGCCCTCCGACCGAAGCGGAGATGTTTAGAAAGACCGCGTGAAAAGCTACCAGAGTTCCCAGCGTGCGATAGCCGTAGAAAACGAGCAGCAGTCCGACCCCTATGACCAGTATCTCAAAGATCAGGATGGTCACGTTGGGAAGACGCTCGACCATGTAGCTTAAGAAACCGAATCGCAGAGCCGTGCGCGCAACGTCCGACGATTTCTGACGAAAAAGATCAACAGCGCGACGCTCCAGACCAAACGCCTTGATGACGGGCTGGACATGTATGCTCTCTTCAGCTATGTCTGAGAGGCTGGCCTGCTTCTGCTTCGCTTCGTAACTTAATTTCGCAGCCCTGCGCGCAAACGGGCGCGGCACTACGACGCACAGAATCAGGCCGAAGAGTGTCAGCGAAGCCAGTCGCCACTCCAGAGCGAAGAGAAGCGCTGCGCCCAGTAGAATGCTGAGCGCGTTCAGCACAGTGCTCGCTATAGCCCATGTGACGGCGGATTCCAGCGCAGCCATATCGGTCGAGAAGCGCGCCAGAATGTCTCCTGCCCCGACACGCGAGTAGAAATCAGCGGAGAGGTTTTGTAAATGAGTGAATATCTTTAGACGAACGTCGTGCATGACGTGCGAGCTAAGGTAAGCGTAGAAGTAGTCTCTTCCCAGAGACGCGAGCGAAGCCAGCAGCACGCCGGCGAGCAAGGATATGAGAATGATAGCCAGAAGTTTCTGGCTTCTGCCTTCAAGAGCGTAGTCAATGAAGAATTTGAAGCCGAGCGGCCAGGCCGTGGTGAAAACTATATCCACCAGCAGCAAGAGCAGAAGTATGAAAGCTTGCAGCCAATACGGTCGAAGATAACGAAACAGTGTCCGCAGGAAAGCGGCGATTCCCATGGCCGCTATTATTTGTTATGACATGAATATCGTCAACGCTCATAACGGATAACAATCTATAAGCGATGATGTTAAGAACTCTTAGCAACTGCTCAACCCTTTTCGGGCTTTGCTCTTTTCTTTGCTTCTACAGCGAGAACCCCCAATTCTCACCGGCTTGAGCTTTAAGAGAATTGAGGGTTCTCGCTGTAGAAGCAAAGGGAAGACCGAAAGCTCGCTAAGAGGTTGAAAGGCGCTCTGAATTGTCCCGATTTATTTTAGCTCAATCATCCAGATGTTGCCGGTCACTTCCGCATACTCGAAGATGACCTGGTTACCAAGCGGAGACCATGCGGGATAGCGCACATAAGCGTTCGGCTTATTAAAATTGGTCACCTGCTTCTGCGTTCCATCTCTTACAGAGACCCACCAGACGTTCCATACGCCGTTGCGAAATCCGGCAAACGCTATACGGTCTCCATCGGGCGACCAACTGTGAGGCCAACTCTGGCCGTGCTCGAATGTCAACTGCCTGATTTCTCCACCGTCGCTCGGCATGATTGCGATGTGCGTGTCATCGTCGCGTTTCATCTCGAATGCCAGATAGCGTCCATCCGGCGACCAGATGGGCCAACCCATCAACTCCTGATCGAAGGTCAACTGGCGAGGCTCGCCGCCGTCAACTCCTACCTTCCAGATGTTAATCGTTCCGCTTCGCCTGGAATTGTAGACGAGTTGACGACCATCCGGCGACACTCGCATGAAGTCCATATCGGGCGTGAGCGCAAACAGGTTCTGCTCGATTCCTGTCTGAAGATTGATTGTGGTGATCGTCCCGCTATCCTGACGATAGGAAACGTAGGCGAGTTCATTATTTGACAACCAGCTTGGCAGGCCGCCACTGTTCGCAGATGCTGTCAGTTGCAAAGAGTTCTTTCCATCCGCATCCATGAGCCACACGTTTCCAGATGCTCCCACTCGCCAGATAACGAAGGCTACTCTTTTCCCGTCAGGCGAAACGGCAGGATTGGTCTTTCTGGCGCTTCTATCCTGCATAAGAGGCGAGGGGGAGCCTGAAGCTTCGCCTGTTGCAGGTGAAAGTGGAATTGACCATATGTCGCTTATTAGAGATTGCGCGCCGTAGGCTATCTTCTTTCCGTCGGCAGAGATGCTTAAATTTTTGATTGACTGCGGCCCTGTGCTCTGAACCTGAACGGGATCGCCCAAACGCTCGCCGCTCTGGGGCGAGACCGGGAGACTCCACAAACCGTAAGTGTTCTCTCTGGAGAAGCCGCCGCAGTAAATCTTCTTTCCATCAGGCGCATAGATTGGATCAAAGAAGAGTTGCTGATTTGTTGTCAACTGTTTCAAGTCGCCGCCTTCAGATGCGACAGACCAGATTGCAGCCAGCGTGGTGTCGAAACCAAAGAAGACTATACGCTTGCCATCAGGCGACCATGTGGGAGAGCTATGACCGCCCGGCGGCGCTCCCATCTGCGTTATCTGTACGGGCTGCCCCCCGCGCGACCCTATAGTCCAGATAGTCGAAGGAGGCAATGCCCCGGACACTATGCCGTTGTTGAGGTCTCTGAGCGCTTCGGATTGAAAAGCAATCCGGGAGCCGTCGCTCGACCATGCGGGTTTCGAGCCGAATTCGGTCAAACGCCGCGCCTTGCCGCCCAGTGCTGGCACTATCCAGATGCCGCGCTGGTTTCTGGAGTGGTAAGCGATGTATTGACCATCGGGCGACCATGCGGGTTCAAAGTTCTGCTCGCCGTCCGAAGTCACTTGAATCTCACGCCCGCCAGATGCTAGCGGCTTGACGTAAATCTCAAAATTTCCGTCGTGATTGGAACTGTAGGCCAGGGAGCTTCCGTCCGGCGACAGAGACGGGTAAGCATCCAATCCGAGCCACGTCGTAATCTGCGTGGTTCTACGCACAGCGCTCGTTTCCGAGGCAGGCCGCCTGAGAAAATTCCAGAGCAAGATACCGCCGAGCGCGAGCAACACCAGAGCGCCTGTTATGATTGGTGCCAGAGGGGATTTAAGAAATCGCGTTCGCTTCGCATCCGTCTCTTTTACTGTGACAGGAGGCGTAGATGAAAGCGCGTTCACAGATTTCTGTGTATTGACCACACTTTCAACCTGAGCCGACCTCTCATCTTCAATCTCTTCTCTTGTCCGGCTACCGTTCTTTATCTCAACGTCCGCGATGAACCGATAGCCTTTGGTCGGAACGGTCTCTATGTATTTTGCTTCTCTGGCGTTTTCGCCGAGCGCCTTTCGGAGTTGCGCTATCTCGCGCGTCAGCGCGTTCTCCGTAACAAACGTCTCCCTCCATATGGCGTCAAGAAGCTCTCTCTTTTCGACGAGCCGCCCGCGATTTTCTATCAGGAAGAGTAGCACTTGAAATGCTTTCGGCTCGATCTGCACGGGATGGTCGCCCTTCCACACACGGAAGTTCGCAGGCTCGACCCGAACGTTATCGAACTGATAAATATGTGCTTTTTCTTCCATCACAAAATCATCACCTCGCCCGACGATGAAAGATTAGCTTTCCATCAAGACGAGAATCAAGCTTCCGATGCATTGTTTACGGCATTGGAGCCGGATAGTTCCAAATCCGGCGCTTAGCCTTAAGCTGCGAGGTCATAATCAGATGAAGCTTAAACATATAGAACCGTTCACAAGCTCGAATCTCATCTCAAATTTTAGAGCCTATATTCAATCCTTTGCGGGCTTAAGCCTGCCTTTTAGCATCTTTTCGGGAACCGCTGGGGAATCGCGCGAAGACGCAGAGAGAAGAGCAAAGCCCGCAAAGGATTTTCCCAACCCGCTTCACAGAATCTTTTGCGCCGGTCTCATTCTCGCGGCGTTGACGCTCATGCTTCCAGCATCAGAAGTATATGCGCAGCAGGCGACGGGCGAACTGCGCGGGCAGGTGACGGACGAACTGGGAGGCTTGATCGTGGGAGCGTCCGTTACTTTGACGGACGCCGCAGGTGTAGCCAGACGAGCCACGACCAACAGCGAAGGCAGCTATCTTTTTTCCGCTCTGGTGCCCGGCAAATACAGTGTGCGGGTAGAGGCACACGGGTTCGCCGTGTATGAAAGCGCTGATGTTGAAGTTAGGCCAAGAAATCGGGAAGCATTCAATATCAAGTTGAGCGTAGCGCTGGAGCAACAGGTGGTGACCGTCCAGACCGAAACCAACTTGAGCACGGCGTCGGAGAATAATGCTGGCGCAATCGTGATGAGCGGCGCTGAGATGGATGCGCTGCCGGATGATCCGGCTGAGTTGGCTGCTGCGTTGCAGGCGCTGGCTGGCCCAAGCGCGGGGCCTAGCGGCGGGGAAATATTTGTTGACGGTTTTGCTAACAGTCGCCTGCCGCCGAAGAACACGATACGCGAAGTTCGTATTAACTCGAATCCGTTCTCGGCTGAGTACAGCCGTCTGGGCTTTGGCCGCATAGAGATTCTCACCAGACCGGGCACGGAGAAGTTTCACGGCCAAGTGAATCTCAACTTCAGCAATCAAAGCTTTAACTCGCGCAACCCTTTCGCACGGAATCGCGCACCCTACAGGTATCTGGTTATCGGCGGGAATCTGGGCGGGCGCATAGTCTCAAACCGTGCCTCTTTCTTCATTGACTTCGAGCGAGATTCGATTAACGACAACAGCATCGTAAATGCGACTGTTCTTGATGCTTCTTTGAACATCACGCCGTTCGGCCTTGCCGTGTTGAGACCGCTACATCGAACGACTTTCAGCCCGCGCTTCGACTACCAGATAAACCGTAACAATACGCTCGTTGCGCGCTACTCTCTCTTACATCTCAAGCAGCAAGGCGCAGGCATTGGCAACTTCTCGCTTCCCTCGCTCGCCTACAATACTGTGAACACGGAACAGGCGATGCAGTTGACGGAGACCGCAATTCTTAGCCCTCAGGTTATAAACGAGATGCGATTTCAGTTTACACACCGCGACGGTCGGCAGAGCGGTGATAGCAGTGGGCCAACAATCAACGTGCTGGATGCTTTCACGGGCGGAGGCTCGCCGGTCGGGTTGTCATCTAACAATGAAAATCGGTTTGAGCTACAGAACAACACCACCTTCGTGTTCGGCCATCACACTTTGAAAGCGGGCGGGCGATTGCGCGAGTTTTCTATCAAGAACGTCTCGCCTCTGAATTTCAACGGCACATACACCTTTGCCGGAGGGACTGCTCCGCTCCTCGATGCAAACAATCAGATTGTTTTTGAGAGGGATGCTCAGACAGGCAATCTTGTGCCTGTCACGGTGCAGATTTCCAGTCTTGAGCGCTA
>DATHJK010000241.1:0-4167 GCA_035316225.1 Pyrinomonadaceae bacterium | reverse complement strand
CGTTCAGCATCGGCGAGCGTTTGAGGCTGAAAGGCTACTTGAATTTCTTCAACCTGTTCAATACGGAGAATCTAGCCTTCGGCAACCGTCTCGGTATGAGCGTTCTAGGCTCAAGCACTTTCCTGCAACCTGCTTCTCTCTACGGTCCGGGCTTTGGCCCGCCCGTCGGTATTCCTTTCACACTGCAAATCGGCACGCGCATAGATTTCTAACCGAGCGCGCGTTGAGATTTGAGACGAAAAGGGCGTTGGACTTTTCCAGGTTCGACGCCCTTTCTTTTCGTCTGACAGCTAGAAGAGATGGTAAACTATCCACCGCACGCGCTCTGGGATTGAAAGCCTCTCTCGCTTCTAAGGTTCAAGGGAATTGTCGGAAAGAATCTACCGCGACCCCGTTCACAACATCATTCGCCTTCGCACGGACACGGACGAGGGCCGGTTGATGGTGCGCCTTGTTGACGCGCGTGAATTTCAACGCCTGCGACGCATCAAGCAGTTGGGGCTGGCGCTCTACACTTATCAGGGCGCGGAGCATTCGCGCTTCACACACTCTCTGGGCGTGCTTCACCTGATGACGCGCGTGCTTGATCGTCTGGCGGCGCAGTATAAAATTTCTGAAGAAGATCGCGCGGCGGCTCGCGCGGCTGCGCTCCTGCACGACATAGGGCACGGCTCTTTCTCGCACGTGATGGAGAAGGTGCTGGGATTTCATCACGAGGCGTGGACTGTGCGCGCCGTTCTGAGCGGCGAGACTGAAGTCAGCCAGGTGCTGCGCTCATACTCGGACGATCTGCCGGAGCGCGTCGCCTCAATCATCGAAGGCAACTTCAAGCCTGCGGCATTGGCTCAGCTTGTATCGTCCCAACTAGATGTTGACCGCATGGATTACCTGCTGCGCGATTCCTTGATGACCGGCGCAAAATACGGCATCTATGATCTTGAGTGGATAATCAACGCGCTCCAGATTGATGAAGAGAACGACCGCATCTACGTTGCCGCGCGCGGACTCTACGCCGTCGAAGAATATTTGCAGGCGCGCTACTACATGTTCCGCCAGGTCTATTTTCATAGAACGCTTCGTTCGGCTGAAGCCGTGCTGCGCTCTGCGCTCAGGCGAGCGCTTGAGCTTCTGGAATCGGGTCAGGAGGTCTGGTGCGCGCCCGGCACGGCCTTCTCCAAAGTTCTGCTGCGCCAGCCCCTAACGATTGCCGAGCATCTTGAAATGGACGACTCCGACATCATCTTTCACATCAAGCAATGGCAGCGATCAAGCGATTCGCTCCTGAGCGATCTCTCCCGCAGATTCATAGGCCGCGCGCTCTTCAAAGCTATTGACCTTGACATGCCTGAAACCGAGCGCGAAAGTTTTCTGGAGGCTGCGCGCGACGTGGTGAAGCGTGCGGGTTTTCAACCCGAATACTATTTTATAGAAGACCATGCAGGCGATGTGCCCTATTACTCTTACTACACGGCAGATGGCGCGGACGCGAAAGCGCGCATTTACGTTGAGGACGGCTACGCGCGCCCGCGCATACGCGAGATAAGCGAAGTCTCGGAAGCCGTGCGCGGACTGCAACGCTACCAACTTCATCGCGTCTGCTTCCCGCCGGAAGTTAAAGAAGAGGTCTACTCGCTCTATCATCAGACCGAGACGCCGCGCAGCGCCACGAGCGCTAATGATTGATAAATTGTTGAGAGAAGATAATAAGGAGCGCAAACGGTATTGAGACGGCGCTCTTAATTTTCTGGACACTTTCATGAATAAAGAACTGAAGCAGCGCCGCTCCGTGCGGTTCAGGATTGAGAGGGAAGTTTCAGATGAGCAGCAAAGAATTTTTCGACGAAGTTGCAAATGATTGGGACGAGATGCGCGAGCAATTCTTTTCCGAGCGAGTGCGCGAGAAAGCTTTCGCCGTTGCCGACGTGCAGCCGGAAACAGTCGCGGCTGACATCGGCGCAGGCACAGGTTTCATCACAGAAGGACTGGCGCGGCGTGGCGTGCGCGTCGTTGCCGTTGACCAGTCGGAAGAGATGCTGGCGACTATGAAGAAAAAGTTTGCGTCGTTCGACGGGATTGAATATCGCAGAGGTGAGGCGGAAAATCTGCCGCTTCACACGGGCGCGATGGACTACGTGTTTGCTAACATGTATCTTCATCACGTCGAGTCGCCGCCCGAAGCTATCCTTGAGATGGCTCGTGTTCTCAAGCCGCTGGGTCGTTTGACCATCACGGACGCAGACGAGCACAACTTCGAGTTTCTGCGCGAGGAGCATCATGACCGATGGCTCGGATTCAAGCGCGAAGATATTCGCAGTTGGTTCGAGCAAGCCGGTTTGAAGAACGTCACTGTAGGCGACATCAACGAGCTTTGCACGGTTGATTCAACCTGCGGCTCTGAGCGCGCAAGCATCAGCATTTTCGTTGCTTCGGGTGAGAAATAGTAAAGCCCTTTCGGTGAGTGATTCATTTTCAGCCCGCGCGCCAGCCGCTTCATTTAATGAAAAAGCTCCTTCAAATTTCCCTTACACTCTTAATCTGCTGCACGCTGTCGAACGCTTTCGGGGCAGCGCAGGCGAGAGACGGCGTACGAGTTGCCGTGCTGGATTTCGGTGACGTGGAGACTGGCGCGCGTGTCTCGGCGAAATTATCTGCGGCGCTTTCGCCCGCTTCACAGCTTTCCGTCGAAGATAGAGATGAAGCGCGTGCGGCTGCGCTGGGAGTTGGCTATCGTGGCTCGGTCAACATGACGCTCGCGGAAGCCAGAAATCTAGGCGCGGCGCTGGGCTGCGACTTCTTCATCACAGGCCGTGCCGATACGCTTCGCCGCTGGCCTTCGACCGGGGCAATCTATTATGAGTCTTTCGCATCCATCTTCATTGTAAGCGCACGCACGGGAAGGCTAATCCTTTGGGAGCGCCCACACTTTGAAGCGCCGTCGCAGCAGGAAGCGGAGAGCGCATTGCTCAATCACTTGAAAGGTCGCGCGCCTGCTTATGCCGTTTCTATTCTTGACGCCGAGGTGCGTGAAAGAGGCGAGCGCGAGTCTGCGGCTTCACACGCAGCGCCCTTGATTGAAGAAGCGCCGGACACGGAAGAGACAGCAACAGCCTCTGGCTTACGTCTTCCAATGCCTTATCGTCGTTTGCGCCCACAGTACACTGCGGCGGCTGCGCAGATGGAGGTAGAAGCGGTCGTTGACGTGCTGGTTGATGTTGGCGCAGACGGCAGCGTCTCAAGGGCTGAAGTCGTAAGATGGGCCGGTTACGAGTTGGACGAATCCGCGCTCACGACAGTTCACCAGCTATACTTTCGTCCTGCAACGCGAAACGGCGAGGCCATACCGATGAGAGTCTTGCTGCGCTACAATTTCCGCAAACCGCCAAGAGAGCAGTGAAAGAAAAGAGGAAAGAGAGGAAATGGGGAAAAGGGCAAAAGGTAAAGATAGATCGAGGCGATTTCGCTCTAGCTGTCTCTACATTCTTCGCTACGTAGTTCTCTCTTCAATCTTCGCGCTCGCGCTTCTGCCTTTTCCACACTTCCACACTTCCCCTTTTCCCTTTGTTTCTCATGCGGCACGCACCGGCGTAGTCTCTACAATGACGCGCGAAGGGCGTCTGGAAGTTTTCGATGATGCGTGGTGGACGATTCAGAATCTTTACTACGACCCGTCGTTTCACGGCGTTGACTGGCGTGCGCAGCGCGAACAGTTTCGTCCTCTGGCAGCCGAAGCCCAGACCGAGAAAGAGTTCTACTCTATCCTGCGCCGCATGGTCGGCATGCTTAACGACGCGCACACGCGAGTCTTTGCGCCCGACGAAAAGTTTGACTGGCAGCGACCGCGATTTATAAGCGTAGGCGTCTCCGTGCGCGAAGTTGCGGGTCAGCCTACGGTCGTCTCAATCGAGCGCGATTCACAGGCGGAGCGCGAAGGCTTGCGCGCAGGCGACGTGATAGTGAGTCTGGACGGCACGCCAGCCCTGACAATCTTCGAGCGCAGGATGAATGAGCAGGGCGGCTCGTCAACAGTTGCAGCGGCTCGCCTTCGTGCGATGGCTGCCGTTTTCGACGGCGCGCCCGGCTCGGTTGTAAAAGTCGTGTGGATGGATGGACGCGGGCGACGAAGAGAAACGGAACTCACGCGCCGTTGGGTAGAGCGCGAACCCGCAC
>DATHJK010000240.1:0-3635 GCA_035316225.1 Pyrinomonadaceae bacterium | reverse complement strand
GACGGTGATTTCGCTTCGGACTCGCGGAATCCTCACGCACATGCGCGACCCCAGCATGATGGTAACGAGCGCGAGCAGAAGAAATCGTACGTCCAGGTGTGCAAAGTTGAGCCGCGCGGCAGAGACGACACAACACGCGCTCCCGCATAGGATGACGAGCCAGATCAAATGGCGTGTAAGACGCTCTCTTGAAGCTGTTTTCATCTGTTCTGTTGAGGGGGGCGCAGAATCCAGGGCGGACAAAACGGCGAGCGATTCTTAATTCACAGGCCGCGCCTGCCTCCTTCGGAGGGCAACGGCTATGCCATCATCTGCGCATTCAGAAACCAGTTAATTACTGAGGAATTCGATTGTTCATCTATGGCGGATAATTAGAACCGTCAATCAGGCTGACCCGAGGAAGTCAGGCTGACAGAACGAGGCCGGGGCAGACCTCACCCTTAACGATAGCCTACTATCGCCAGCGCGGTCAAAGAAAATTTTAGCCCGCGCGTGCGAATGTGATAAATAAATTCCGCCCCAGACCTTTTCGGAAAGATGGCGGCGACCTGATAAATTTTGGCTCGACGAGTGTTGGCCTCTATTTTCAAACCATGATACGACCCAAAAACCGTCGCGCTTCGACTCATGATTGGTATAAAGTTAGCGATCATTTTCGGGCGAACACGCTCTTGCATGGTGCGGCCAACCAGGGCAGCGCACGCTCTCGCCCGGTCGTCGCACCCTTTAGCTACGGAGGATAGAGTTTATGAGCCTGCTAAAGCGCGCTTTAGTGACCGCGCTGACACTTGTTTCCTTAATCGGCATTCACGTCCACGTTGGCGCGCAAGTCGTCAATCAGGATTTTGGACGAGCGATGCGCTGGCGCAACATTGGCCCATTCCGAGGCGGTCGCACGCGCGCCGTTTCGGGCGTAGCCGGCCAGCCTAATGTCTTCTACATAGCGCAGGTCAACGGCGGAGTTTGGAAGACTACGGATTTCGGACGCACATGGACGCCAATCTTCGACGACCAGCCGACAGGCTCCGTAGGCTCTATAGCCGTTTCGCCTTCCAACCCGGAGATAATCTACGTAGGCAGCGGCGAAGGATTGCATCGCCCGGACCTCTCTGTTGGCGACGGAATCTATAAATCAACTGACGGAGGCAAGACGTGGGCACATCTGGGATTGCGCGACGGTCAGCAGATTCCGCAGATTGCAGTTGATCCGCGCAATCCCGATCGTCTTTTCGTAGCGGTTGCAGGCCATCCTTATGGCCCAAATGAAGAGCGCGGCATCTATCGCTCAACGGACGGTGGGCAACATTTTGAAAGAGTGTTCTACAGGGACGAGAACACTGGCGGCGCTGACGTGCTGATTGATCCGTCGAATCCTGAAACGATCTACGCTGCGTTGTGGGAGGCGCGCGAGGGGCCTTGGGAGAATGGTTCCTGGAACGGTACAAACGGCGGAATCTTAAAATCAACTGACGGTGGAACAACGTGGCGCACCCTCACCAAAGGGCTTCCCGGTGAAATCATTCAAGCCAATCTTGCGATTGCGCCAAGCTCTCCCGCTCGTCTCTTCGCAGCGGTTGCTTCTACGACCGGCGTGAGTCTCTATCGCACAGACGATGGTGGCGAGAACTGGTCTGTCGTTACAACTGACACGCGCCCCGCCACGCGAATAGGCGGCGGCGACCTTCCAGTGCTCCGTGTTGATCCTAAGAACGCGGACGTAGTTTACTCCGCCAGCATTGTCTGCTGGAGATCGACGGATGGCGGCAAAACATGGACAGGAATTCGCGGCGCGCCGGGCGGCGACGATTATCAGAACGTCTGGATAAATCCCACTAACACGGACATCATTCTTTTGGGAAGCGACCAGGGCGCAATCATCACAGTAAACGGCGGCAAGTCATGGAGCAGTTGGTACAACCAGTCTACGGCTCAGCTTTATCACGTAGGCACTGACAACGCATTCCCTTATCGCGTGTGCAGCGGTCAACAGGAGAGCGGTTCGGTCTGCATCAGGAGTCGCGGCGACGACGGCGAGATTACTTTCCGCGAATGGCATCCCGTAGCCGCAGAAGAGTACGGCTACGTCACGCCAGACCCGCTCGATGCTGACATCATATACGGCGGCAAGCTCTCTCGTTATGATCGTCGCACCGGTCAGGCGCAGAACATCCTCCCGAAACCTTTTCGCGCGGCAGATTTCCGAATGCTACGCACGGAGCCAATAATCTTCTCGCCCGTTGACCCGCACATCCTCTACTTCGCAACGAACACGCTGTGGAAGACAAGAGATGGCGGGCAGAACTGGGAGCAGATAAGTCCAGACCTGACACGAAAAACTTTTGAAGTGCCGGCGACTGTAGGCAAGTATCGCTCGATGCCTACGGCGCAGCCGACGCAGCGCGGCGTCATCTACGCGGTCGCGCCCTCTGCGCTCGACATCAATCGCATCTGGGCTGGAACAGATGATGGGCTGATTCATCTCACGATTGACGGCGGCGCACACTGGGCTGACGTTACACCCCGGCAGGTCTCCGCATGGCAGAAAATCTCAATCATTGAAGCGAGTCCCTTCAACGCCGATACAGCTTACGCCGCCATCAACACGCTTCGTCTGGATGATATGCGCCCGCACATATATCGCACGCATGATTCTGGAAAAAACTGGACTGAGATAACGAACGGAATCCCAGACGGGCAGACTGTGAACGTCGTGCGAGCGGACACGGAGCGCAAAGGCTTGCTCTTCGCCGGAACTGAGCGGGCGGTTTACGTCTCTTTCGACGACGGCGACCATTGGCAGCCGTTAAGACTCAACATGCCTGCAACATCTGTGCGCGATCTTGTCATCAAGAACGACGATCTGGTCGTAGCAACGCACGGTCGCGGCTTCTGGATTCTCGACGACATCACTGCATTGAGACAGATCAATTCTGAAGTTACATCGTCGCGCGCCTTCCTCTTCAAACCGCAGACAGCTTTGCGCGTTCGATGGAATATGAACACGGACACGCCGATTCCGCCCGACGAGCCAGCCGGAGAGAATCCGCCGGACGGCGCTGTGATTGATTACTACGTGGGTGGGTCTTCGTCCGGCCCCGTCACGCTTGAGATACGCGACGGCAACGGCCAGACCGTGCGCCGGTTTTCGAGCGCAGACCCCGTTCCGCAGATTGATCCTGCGCTTAGCATTCCGGCCTACTGGGTGCGCCCGCCGCAAATGATTTCCGCAGAACCGGGCATGCATCGCTTCGTCTGGGACATGCACTACGCGCCCGTCCCCGGAGCCGATGCTGAATACCCCATCTCCGCCGTCTATCGCAACACTGCGCCACAACCAACCTCGCCCTGGGTCATGCCCGGCAATTACGCAGTCGTGCTCACAGCTAACGGCAGAAGCTACACCGAGCCTCTTGTCATCAAGATGGATCCGCGCGTCAAGATTCCGACCGCATATCTGGCGCGGCAGTTCGACCTCTCAAAGCAACTCTACGACGCATGGCTTCAAATCCAACCGATAAGCGAGCGCTACGCTGCGCTGACAACAGGGCTTGCTGCCTTGCAAACGCGCGCAGGCCAACGCCCCGTCGCCGCGCAGATTGACGCCCTCGGCAAAAAGTTGCAGGAGCTTGCCACTC
>DATHJK010000239.1:0-2223 GCA_035316225.1 Pyrinomonadaceae bacterium | reverse complement strand
CAACTGCGCCGCTCCGACTTAGGTCGGCTCCTCGTCGCGCAACAAACGACGGAGGCCGCGATTGACTCTCTCTACGATCCTGTGATCGTGACCGACGCTGAAGGAAGCGTCGTCAAGCTCAATCATGCAGCCGAAGAGATTTTCGGCTCGGAAGCGGAAAACGCGGGCAAGCATATTGAAGAGATAGCGCGCGACACTCGCATCGCTTTCGCAGTCTCGGAAGCACTGAGTTCTGAGCGCCCGGTCGCAAGCGAAGGGGCATCGTCAGTGCTGCCTCTCTCAGTGGACGGCCAGAGCCGCGCGTTTCGACTGCGCACGACCCCTATGCGCGACACGGAAAGACACCTGCTTGGCGCGGTCACACTTCTTGAAGACATCACACACCTGCGCGAGATTGACAGGCTCAAGTCCGAGTTCATCTCGACCGCTTCACATGAGTTGCGCACGCCGTTAACAAGTGTGCAGATGGGCGTTCATCTCTTGCTTGAAGGCGCGGCGGGAGAGTTGACGGAAAAGCAAGGCGAGGTGCTGGAAGCCTGCCGCGAAGACTGCGAGCGTCTGGAGAAATTGATGCGCGCTCTGCTAGACCTCTCCAGAATTGAGTCCGGCGAGGAAAAGCCACACCTTATCTCAATCCGGGTGACGGATTTAATCCGCTCCGCCGCCGAACGCTTGCGTCCGCAGGTAGAGTCTAAGGAGATCACTTTTCACGTGGATGTTCCGCCCGACGCGCCGCCTGTGCTTGCAGACCGCGAGCAGATCGAGCGTGTCATCACCAACCTAGTCACCAATGCTATTCGCTACACTTCGCGCGGAGGAGAGATTCATCTCATCGCCACACAGCGCAACAACAGAACGCTCACCATCTCTGTCAGAGATACAGGGCGTGGTATTCCGCCCGAATACCTGCCGCGCATCTTCGACAAATTTGTGCAAGTGCCAAACGCACCTTCCGGCGGCGCAGGCTTAGGGCTTGCCATCTCGGAGCGCATCGTCGAGGCGCACGGCGGGCAAATCAGCGCACAGTCCGAATTGGGGCGTGGCTCTACTTTTACATTCACCTTGCCGGTCGCAGGCGAATTGATAAGCGCCACTGGTGCAGTACAGAGGAAACAGTCATGAGCAAACGCATTCTGATAATTGACGACGAAGAGCACATTCGACGTATGACTCGCTTGACATTGGAAACGGCAGGTTATGAAGTGGGCGAAGCGGGCGATGGTTTTCAGGGGCTTGAGACTTTCGACGATGGCTCCGCGTGGGACGCGGTGCTGTTGGACCAGAAGATGCCGGGCATGGATGGGCTTGAAACCTTACGCAGGATCAAAGAGCGACAACCTGAAGCGCGCGTCATCATGGTGACAGCTTACGCCTCAATAGAACTCGCGGTAGATGCGATGAAGCGCGGCGCGACAGACTTCGTGCGCAAGCCCATGACGCCCGAAGTCTTGCGCAACGCCGTGACAGCAGCCTTATCTAAATCAGTAGTTGTTGCTGCCGCGACATCTCCCGCAGCCATAACCTCTGAGCTTATTTCTCATCCACAGCCGCTCATCCAAACGATAACCATGAACGGCTTCACCATCTTAGACGAAGAATACATAGCGTCGCACGAGCCAGACGCGCGCCGTTTTACAGTCATCAGTCCGAACGGGGAAGAGGATGAAGTTCTTATAGAGATTGATATGGAAGCAGTCGGATATGTCGAGCGAATGACGCGCCGTCATCTACCGCCCGAAAACTCCTTCTGGACTTCGCAGGCCAAGCGTCTTTTGAGCGATTACTTGTGGAATGAAGGGAAAGTTCCGCCAGCCAGGAAACTGACAGTCAAGGAAATAGATCGTGACGAACTCCCGATTGCTGCGCGATGGGAGAGCGGGCAATAAGTGAGTGGAATGGCAGCAGAGATTAAGCGAATACTCGTAGGCCGCGCACTGAGAACGTAGCAGGCAGCCCACGAGCGCCTCACGAAGAAGACCGCACTGGCCGTCTTCAACAATGGTCATAGCTCTATATAAATAAGGTTAAGACTTGTTAGAGATGATCCTTGTCACAATTATCTGCTAGATGTACTGAGAATTAGAAAAATACTGAAAAAGAAATTCCGCCTGTAAGCTTGTCTACAACAGATGCCTACAGGCGGCGGAAGTTATGATTGTCCGAAATGGCTATTTATGGTTGCCCCAAATTGCTCGTTATGGTTGTCCCGCAGGCGTTAGTGCC
>DATHJK010000238.1:0-3935 GCA_035316225.1 Pyrinomonadaceae bacterium | reverse complement strand
CATCCCCAGCGATGTGCCCTGGGCGCGCCGCGTAGGGGAATTATTCGAGACCGATTATCACGAGTACATGCTCAGGCCGGATGTCGCAGAGCTTCTGCCAAAAATGGTCTATCACCTTGAGATGCCCGTGATAGACATGGCTATCAGCAGTTATCTGGTTTCGCGCGCCGCGAGGGAAACTCTCACAGTCCTGCTCTCAGGCATGGGCGGCGACGAAGTTTTTGCAGGATACCCGCGCCAGATGGCTATGGCTCTGGCGGGCGCGCTGGACGTTGTGCCGGGCGTCTTTCGTCGCCCGGTCATGCGTACTCTAGCGCATGCTCTGCCGGGCGGTCTTCCCGGAAAACTCACAGCGCCTCTTCGCAACGCGAAAAAATTTGCAAAGAGCGCAGCGCTGGATTTCGAGAATCGCTATCTGGGCTATGAAACCTATTTTACTGATGAAGCGAAGCAGGCGCTCTTCACAGACGAGTTGCGCGAAGCCACGAGCGGCATGGACGCTTACCATGAGCATCGTCGCCACTTCGCTCGCGCCTCACATGCTGCGCCGCTCAATCGTCTGCTGTATGTTGACATGAAAACTTTTCTGCCGTGTCTCAATCTGGATTACACGGACAAGACCTCTATGGCGACGACATTGGAAGTGCGCGTGCCTTTTCTCAATCAAGAGATGGTGGAGATGGCCGCGCGCATGCCCCCGGACTTGAAGCTGCGCGGGATTCGACGAAAATATATTCTGAAGCGAGCGGCGGAAACCATCCTGCCGCGCGACGTTGTGTGGCGAAAGAAAGCGGGTTTTGGCGCGCCGATTCGCTCATGGCTGCGTGGGCCGCTTCGCCCGCTCGTTGAAGATTTGCTTTCTGAAGAAACGGTCAAACGGCGCGGCCTGTTTCGCCCCTCAGAAGTGCAACGAATCGTCGCCGCCAACCTCTCAGGCAGAGAAGATTACGCGCTGCACGTCCTGCACCTGCTCACACTGGAACTCTGGCATCGCACGTTCATTGATTCGAGATGAAAGCCGGGCAATGGTGCCAATTAATAATCTCAAACATTCACAGGCAGCCCCGTGCGCAATGACTCGCGTATGCGGAACGTTGCGCGAGTTGTGGTCGCAAGGTCTTCGAGGTTTATGGGGGCGTCGCTGCTTTCGAGTATGACCGCGAAGACGGCGCGAACTTCGTCTTTTTGTCCTTTGTCTTGCATACGGAGTTTTGTCTTCTCTTCGCGCCCGCCGCTGTAAGATGTCGCGCTGCGGAAATCGTTCAGTACAAAAGTCTTGCCGCCGCCGAAAATCTCTACGCGCTCTTTCGGCACGGCCTTATCGCCTTCCGCGATGTAAGCGATTGAGCCGTTTGAGCCGTCTGCAAATCGCAGTGTGATGAAGACGGAATCTTCGTCAACTATCTCTTGATTGCGGCTCGTGATTGATTCGGCGTAGACGCGCGTGGTGAGCGAACCGGTCAAAAAGTGCATGAAGTCTATGAAGTGGCAGACTTCGCCAATGATGCGACCGCCGCCTTCGCGCGGGTCTTGAAGCCAGTGGGAGCGCGGAATGCGCCCTGCGTTGACGCGGTAGCTGATAGAGAGCGGATCGCTGCGTCCTGCGAAAAACTCTCTGGCAGCGCGAGCGTGCGGCGAGAACCTGCGGTTGAATCCAACCATCAACCGCCCGTCAGAACGGGCAGCGGCTGCCAGCACTCCGTCAAGCTCTTCATCGTTGAGCGCGAGCGGTTTTTCTACGAAGACGTGACAATCTCGCTCAAGCGCGCGACGCGCTAATTCAGCGTGAAGGTCATGGCGCGTTGCTATCACGATCAGGTTCACATCCTTATCGTCAATCACTTCGTCCGCGCCCGAAACGCAGCAGCGGAATCCGTACCGTTCGCCAATCTCGCGCGCTGTGATGCCGGAAGCCGTTGCGATGGAATGAAACTCTGCGCCCTCCGTCTTGAAACTCGGCAGGAGCATCGCCTTCGCATAATTGCCCGCGCCTATCATGCCTATGCGAACGGCTTTCGTTGACGAAGAGGGTTTACTCTCTTTCGTTGCAATCTCGATGCGCCGGTCAAGCTCGCGTCCTGCGTCGTATTGCAGGACGACGCCGAGATAAGGCTCTTTCAGTTCGCCTGTGATTAACCGGTAAGCGCGCTCGCCATCTTCCACGGAGAAGCGATGCGTGATGAGCCGTTCGACGTTGACGCGCCGCTGGGCAACCAGATCAAGGAAGGATTCTATGTTGCGTCCCTCCGTCCAGCGCACGTATGCAAGAGGATAGTCGTGCCCGCGCTCTTCGTATTCCGGGTCGTAGCGCCCCGGCCCGTATGACATGGAAATTTTCAGCGTCAACTCGCGCTTAAAATAGATGTCGCGTGGAACATCCATGCCTACCATGCCTACGGCCACAACGCGCCCTTTCATCCTGGAAATCTCGCCCGCGAGTTCTACTGGCTGATTCGATGTTGTTGCCGCAGTGATCAGCACAGCGTCTGCGCCTCGCCCACACGTCCACTCCGCAACCGTTCTCTTAACGTCACCATCCGACAGAGCGCCGCCGTCAGCGCCGATAGTTTGGGCCAACTCGACTTTCTTCTCATCAAGATCAATTCCGAAGACGCGACAACCGTTTGCCTTTAATAGTTGAACTGTTATCTGGCCTATCAAACCGAGTCCTATGACTACGACCGATTCGCCAAGCGTAGGCTCTGCCAGACGCACGCCCTGAAGCGCTATAGCGCCGAGCGTGCCGAAAGCTGCTTCGTCGAAACTGATTTCACCGGGCATGCGCACACAGAGATTCTTCGGAACGGAAAGAACCTCTGCATGAGAAGCGAAGCCCACTCCTGCGCAGGCAACACGGTCGCCCGCGCGAAATTCTGTAACGTCTTCGCCTACGCTCAAGACTACGCCGGAAGCGCTGTAGCCGAGCGGCGAGAGCGAGCCGAGTTTTGCCAGCACTGCGTTGACTGTGTTGATGACGCCTTCGTTCTTCGCCCTTTGAATCACCTGCATGACTAGCTCCGGGTTCTCGCGCGCCCTGCCAAGCAAGCCCTTCTTGCCAGCATCAACAGCCATGCGCTCCGTTCCGGCGCTTATCACGGAAGCGTGCGTGCGAACCACTACGCGCCCGCGTTGCGCTACGGGCGCAGGCACGTCCTCGACTTTCACTTCACCCGTCTTTAAGTTCCTGAGAATCTGTTTCATCTTGTCGGAATCTCTTTGCGTTCTTCTTTGCGCCTTTGCGCCTCCAGCGTGAAAAACCATCTCACGCCAAGACGCTGGAGGCGCGAAGAGAAGCTTAAGCTTTGCAAAGGCGTCTCACACTTCATTCTGCTAATATACGCAGGCTTATATTTAACGACCCGGCCTCAGAGACTATCGCCCATGAGTTTGCTTAGTCAAACATTGAAACGACTGAATACTCCTGCCGATATCGGCTCTGCCAGATCATCAGCAAGGCTCTCAGTTGTAATCGCCGCAATCTTTCTGCTTGCGTTCACGGTCAGAATCTTCTCTCGGCAGGACACGCGGCTGGAAGTCGGAAAAGTTCAGACGTGGGTTTCAGAAGACTACAGGCAGGCCGCGCGATTTCTGTTGCGCGACGGTTTCGCGTCGTTCTTCAGCAGGCAATCGCCGCTCGGCGACCCGAACAGGCTGGGACATCCGCCCGGCTACTCCTTTCTGCTCGCTGTCGTTTACAAGGTTTTCGGTGATGGGGATGCTGCCGTTCAGTTCGTGCAGATTGTGTGCGACTCGGCGGCAGCCGTTGTTCTCTTTCTCATAGCGGCAGAGCTATTGCCCGCAGGCGTTGCCGCCACAGCCGGAATACTCGTAGCGCTTTCACCTCAGCTTTCTTACAACTCCGTGCTGTTGCTGCCGGACTCTCTGGCAGTTCTTCCGATTCTTCTGGCAGTCTATTGCATAGTGCGCGCTATGAA
>DATHJK010000237.1:0-9410 GCA_035316225.1 Pyrinomonadaceae bacterium | reverse complement strand
GTCATAGGCATCAACTTCGCCGTCTTCACAGAAAACTCCGCATCCAACTTTGCAGTTCCAGTCCGATACGCAATCACACTTCTTGAGCGCGCCGGATGGAAATCGCCTGAACCGCCTGCCTCGGAACAGACCGAGACAGTTAACTCAAACCAGAGCGGGCAGCATAGCGGCGCATCAGGCGCGACGACTCACTAATCCCTCGTAAACAGAAGATTTAAGCTGATTCGGTCTAAGGATGTCTTTGACACGGCAACCCGAATCACTGTAACCTTGCTCCTTTTGCAATGAAGCGTTTTTTCATCCTATAGCGTTTCTCACTTGAGCGAGACTAAAGTCAGTACCGCCTGCTTAAGCTGGGCAGGTGAAAGAAGGGATGAGGGATGAGGGCGGAGGGATGAATAAGAATGTAGTGAACAGGTCAACATGCAATTGACTCCTTCTTATTCATCCCTCATCCCTCATCCCTTCTATCAGGCGGTACTGACCTGAACCTTAATTTGACCGGAAAGTTGCGAACGAATTTGTCAGCATCTGTAGAGATAGTAAACGCGGCGACGATAACGCCCGAACCTTTGATACGTGTACGCGAGCGCACGGCGAGCCGCACTCTGACCGTAGCGGCTCTGGCTCTGCTGGTTATTCTTGGCTTCGGTTTTCGCGCCGTTAATCTTGGCGCTGAGGGCTTGAGCGAAGACGAACTGAATAAGCTCTACGCGGTCGCGGATTATCGTGCGCATGGGTTGACTTCGGCCAACGGCGAGCATCCCATGCTGATGAAAGCTATGCTCACCGCAAGCATAGTAGCCGCAGAGCACTGGAATTCAACATCATTCGTCGCATCGCATCCATCGTTCTTCGTCTCCACAGAGGCAGCGCTTCGTCTGCCCGCAGCCATCTTCGGTGCGCTCACCTCGCTTCTTATCTACCTTCTCGTCGCAGAGCTTTTCGGAGTGGAAGTCGCTTTCATATCGGCAGCGCTCTGGGCTTTCGACCCGACAGGAATAGGCTTTAATCGAATCGCAAAGGAAGACACTTTTCTTCTCTTCTTCTTTCTGCTCGCAAATGTTTTCTGGCTGCGCGGGCAGCGCGCGGCGGAAAGCGGAGACCCAAAGCCGCAAAAATATTACTGGGCCACCGCAGCGGCTTTCGGCGCGATGATGGCGTCAAAGTACCTGCTGCATCTTATAGGAATCAGCGTGAGTTACTACCACATCTTTCAGGGTGTGGAACGAACGCGCTGGCGTCTGGGCAAACGACGCTGGCTCATATTTTTCTGCGTCATGGGCGCTGTGTTTCTGCTGTGCAATCCTGCGATTCTTCTGCCGAACACGTGGCAGCAGATGAGACTTTTTGCAGGCGAGCACAGGATTACGCACGACAGCTACGAATTCATGGGCACGCTTTATCACAACCAGATGACGCTCTGGCTCAGGGGCGTGCCGTGGTACTTTTATTTCGTCTTCACAGGCGTCAAGATTTCCCTGCCTGTTCTCGGCGCATTCCTCATTGGACTGCCGCTCTTGTTCCGCAAGCGAACGGGCGATGGTCGCTATCTTGTTCTGTTCTGGATGCTCTTTTGGTTCTTGCCGTTCACGGTGCTCGGCGGAAAGTTTACGCGCTATTTCACGATTGCTCTGCCCGTAGTCTTAATCACCGCTGCGCTCGGCATACAGTTCACCGCTAGACGCTTTGGAGAATTGATCTCAAGATTTGTCGGAAGCGAAAGCGCTGTGAATCTTGCGCGCTCAGGCTTAGCAGCTCTCGTCTTAACATTCCCCGTTGCGGCCTCGGCAAAGGTCTCGCCGCATTATCGTCTCTACACGAACTTGCTGGGCGGCGGCAGTAGGAATGCCGGTAGTTTTTTCCCGCACGATGAATTCTACGATGCGGGCGTGCGCGATGCCGTGAACGGGATTTGTGAGCGGGCGCGAGCGGGCGCGACGGTGGCAAGCGAAACGCCCGGACTCGTTGCGTACTACGCGCATCTTGCGGGACGAGGCGATTTGATCACAATCTCACTTTCCGACCGCGAGGCCAGGGCGCAATTGGGGCAAACGGATTTCGTCATCGTCGCGCGCGGGCGTCGCTATTTCAGCAACGAGCGTCTAACGTCTGCGCTCATTGATGCTTCTGCTCCGCTCGTAATAATAAGAACGGGAGATGTGCCGTCTGTTCAAGTTTTTCAGCTCGATCAAAAAACGGCTATGCTCTTTCAACAATCGAACTGAGCAGTGCTTGAACTCGCGGCAACCGGCGAATGGCTCGCCCGCATCGCAGGGAAGAACGAGAACCTGCTGTGGCAATCCCGAAAGTGTCATACATAAAGGGGCTTGCGCCGGGTTCGAGAGTTAAGTTAAAAATGTTATATGAATCGGCGGGCAATCAAGAGCAAGCCAGACCGAGCTTGAGCGCGGCACAACGCTTGCCATTGATTTTATGCGAACGATTCGATTTTCATAATTTTCGGCAGTAAGATTTTCAAGGGACTTGAGCAAGGGCAGTGAATTAGCTCCATATGGAGCGCGCTGTTTCAATGACACGAGGATGAAAAGCTATCCCTCAGTGCACTACGCGCGACGCACGTTCTGCTTCTTCTTTTCTCTCCTCTTGGCGTTCGTCGCGCCCGTCGCTCTCGCACAATCACCTGCTGCATCGAGCGAGCAGACGCCCGCCTCTTCTCAAACACAGTCAAGTGAATTTCGTCTTGAGAGAATCCCTGTCGCGGGCGGCGCAGAGTTGCTGACCATCTTTGGAACGCTCGACGGGCTTCCCCCTGGACAGAGCCAGACGAATGAAGTGCCTCTGGTGAGCGTGCTGCGCGATACGCTGGGCGATTCGAACCCGGAGAATGACAGGCTGCGCTACCTCTGGACGCTAACTTACGCGCGGCCATCCTTCGGTCAGCGCATCGCCGCTGCAATCCCCTTTCTATACAGCCACGTTGGAAATCGTTCGCGCACGAGCGGCACGCCTCCGCCCGTCATCGATCTCGCGTCAACCGAGCGCGAGACATGGAACAATATCTTCTGGCTCGCGTTGCAGAACATACTTTTCGATCCATACGGAATTCCCGTAAAAATTTCATCGCGCACTTACCGCCACAATCTTTCTGATTATCGTAAAGCGCATGTCATCCGCGCGCTCGCTATCCTGTCGCTCTATCAGGATTATGTGAAGAACTCTTCTGGAAACGTTTTCACGCCGACGGAGATGCAGGACATTCAGGCTCGCCTGATGCTTACTGAAAGAGCTATGGGCGGCGTCGTTGACGATATTCATCTCAGAAGCTTTTTTCAGAAGCAACGGGTCGTGACGCGCGACAACGCGGGGCACAACTGGGAACTGCTTCGCCAGCGCGCCGAAGCAGAGCGACTCTATTTCGAGCCGCTCGAAATGCCGGACGGCACGGCGACGCACGCAATAGTCTGGGTCGCGCGTGAAGACCTGGAAAGAAATCAGGGACGAGAATTTCACGGGCGTTTCCTGAACATATCGAACCCGTGGACGGACGCGCGTCTGAAAAACTGGGACGGCTACACGGAGGTTCGCTACTTCGATGAGGAGAATCGTCAGGTGGAAGCGGGAGCGCAGGGCGCGCGTCGTGTGGAACTGATACCGCTTGCGCTTTACGGGCTGGATCATCCGAAGATTCCTGCGCTTCTGGTTGACTTCCGCGACCGCTTGAATCCGAAGAAGCGCGAGATGTCGCGTAGAATTATTCAGGACGTGACCAGAAACATTCTCTCGCTGTCGAAGTTCGGAGACCTGCCGTATTTTCTGGGGCGAACGGTCTTCGATTTTGTGACCGGAAGGCGCGGCATGGACGTGAATCAACCCTCGCGGCTGCGCACCTATTCGCAACTGAAGCTGCTGCTTTCGCTCGACAGCTCATTCAACCCGCAGTTTCGTGAAGAGATCGAGCAGCGGCTGGAAAGCGTCTCGCTCAATCCGATGGAGAACGATTATCAGGTTGAAGCCAGTATAGCGCGCCAGCAGTACCGTGCGCTTCTGGATTACGCACAACGACCCGAAGGATTGCCTGCGCGATTAGACCGTGACCGCCGCGAAGAGATGATGCCTTTGAAACACGGGCGCACCGCGCAAACCTTCTTCCGCCTTGCCAACGTGATGACCTTTGGGCTTTACACTCATCGTGAGCGAAGCTCGCCTGAGATGGAGGCGCTTCTTGATTTGAAGAGGCGCGTTGATTTTCACATGCGATTCCTGCGCGAAGTCGCGCGCTCAAGCCCGCGCATAGAGATAGTCTGGAACATAGAGGACGTGCGCCACAGTCTACAATTTCTGGGCGAGAATGCTCAGCTTGCCGGTAGTAAGACTGCGAACGCGGCGGCGCTCGTCTTCGCTCGCACTGAAGACGAAGAGACGCGGCAACTCTGCCTGAACAACCTTTACCGCATCAATAACGAGACTGCCAGAAGCGCCCTTTTGCATATCTACCGCGAACAACCCGTTGACTCGCGCTGGCGCGCGCTTTCAGCCGATTACCTGCGCAAGGCCGTGCGAGAAGACCAGCGCATAGCACCCTCGGACGCCAGAACAATTCTGAGCATGGTGGGGCAATGAAAAGTAGGGCAGAAGCAGGCAGGATGGGGGCAGAAGTAGAGGCGGGGGGAGCGAGTGACGCGGCGATGCCGGTAAGCGGCGAGCAGAAGATTCTCTATCAAAAGTTGAGAGCCGCTACACCTCTCAACTCTTTTCTCTCAGCGTCTCAGCGTCTCAGCGTCTCAGCATCACTGCTCACTCTCCTTTTCATTCTCTTCTCATGCTCTGCTTCGTTCGCGCAGGCGAAGCGGCTGGTCGTCATCAAAGTTGACGGATTGCCGACCGACATGGTTGATCGCTTCGTTCGAGAGCATGACCCGCAGAGCGGCAAGAGCCTTCTGCCCTGGTTCGAGGAGGTCTTTTACAAACACGGTGCGCGCGTGTCTAACTTTTACGTTCGAGGCATGAGTCTGTCTGCGCCCTCATGGTCGCTGCTGGAAACAGGCCAGCACTTGCAGATAAAAGGCAACGTAGAGTTCGACCGCATGACGCTTCACAGCTACGATTACCTGAACTTTCTCCCGTTCTACTTCGCAAACGCATTCGAGCAACGCGAGGATATGCCCGGCACAATAGTTCTGGACTCCGTAGGAATTCCCATGCTCGTAGATGCGTTCGGGCACAACGAACGCCTTATCAGCTACGAACTCTACCAGCGCGGGCTGCGTTGGTCTACATTGCAGCGCGGCGCGCAGAATCGTTTCACACGCAGCCCGCGCGAGCTTATGGACGAGTGGACGATGGGCTTCGAGTTGCGAGATTTCGCAATTCAACAGGTTGAGCGCGAAATAATAGAACGCCTTACCGACCCGCGCGTCAAATACATGGATTTGTTCGTCGCGGATTTTGATCATACTGCGCACCACAACAGGGATCGTGAAGCGCACCTTTATTCGCTTCAACGCATTGACGCCATAATCGGTCGCATCTGGACTGCCATTCAGCAATCTCCCTTCGCCGCAGACACCGCGCTCGTAGTCGTATCGGATCACGGCTTCAACACAGACGAGCACATCTACAGTCAGGGCTTCAACCTTGTCAAATTGTTGGGGAGCACGGAAGGCGGCGGTCATCACGTCATCACCAAGCGCCGTTTGATGATGGATTATTCAATCAAGGGCATCAACCCGTTCACGACGCTGATTACTACGACGACTCAGAACTCCTGCTATTTGAAAGGCCAGAGTTCGGATTACCCGACTGCGCTTCTTGATTTCGACGGAAACGAGCGCGCCGGTCTTCACCTGCGCGATAGCGACATCAATCTGCTGCACATCATCCTCGAACAGCTAAAGCGCCAGGACATCTCTCTGGAATTAAGGCAAGCTCTGACGGAGAGCTTCTTCCAGACCGTTGACCGCAGAAGAAGCGAATGGTCTGTAGAGCTTTCTCAATTGCAGGAAGAGATGGATGCTCTTCATAGAGCCATAGTGAAGATGCAGGCGCAGTACGCCGAGCTTCCGAAGAAATGGACTGAAGCTGACAGAGCCGCAGGGCGTGTGCTGGAAGCTAGACGCCTTTACACCAGAATGAAAGCCAACGAGACGGAGGAGCTTGATTACAGAAAATATGCGAGCGCTATATCGAACCTGCTCTCTCTTCACAGGGAGAGTTTCGATGCAAAGCGTCTGAAGATTGAAGACGTGATACCCAAAGGGGCAATGGGAGACCGCAATTCTATTCACGAGTTGCAGAACTACGTCGTCTGCATGGCACCGGGCGGCCCCGTTCTGAAATCTGACGGCTCGCTAGACATGCAGAAGAGCTTTACGCGCATTGATTATTACGACCTGCTTCACAGCCAGACCGTCCGAAATAATGTTCAGCAGGGTGTCAGCAATCATCCTGTTGATTTCATCGCAACCAGAATTCCCCGCGAGCAGATTGCCCGGCTTCTCCCGCCTGACCTTCAATCGGATGAAGATGCGGTGTGGCTCTACGACGGCCCGGAGCATCAGGCGCTGATACTTGCGCGCGCCGACGATGCCGGGCGTTTGAAGTTGCGCTATTTGCCTGTAAAACATCTCAGTCAGGACGAGACGGGCGCGATAAGCTTTGAGCGAGCGGAGTGGGCGGAAAACTTTCCACTGAGAATCTGGGAGGACGCGAACCTGCAAGTGGCTGAGGGCGAGCGCGGCAGATTTCTGAACGACTGGCACACGGACGTTCAGTGGTTGCACGCTCTGCATAAAACCGAATACTCTAACGGCTTGATAGGTCTCAACGAACAGATGATACTTCATCCGTCTGATGCGCTCAGCACGGACGCCCGCGCGCTTTCCGACGACGAGCGTCTGATTCGTCGTTTCAGGCAGAGGCAGCGCGAGTTGGTCGAGACAGACCTTTTGATACTTGCCAACAACCACTGGAACTTCGACGTGCGCGGCTTCAATCCGGGCGGCAATCACGGCTCGTTCTTTCGCATATCCACGCACGCGACGCTGATGATGGCTGGCGGCGCTGAGACAGGGATTCCGCAAGGGGAGGACGTGACGGAGCCTTACGACAGCCTGAGTTTCGTTCCGACGATGATGGCGCTGCTGGGCAAACTCCCGGATGGTCACACGCCCGTGCCCGTACTCTGGGATCGCGGCTTTCGTCCCTTTCCAGGTCGTGTCATTCAAGAGGTTCTGAGCAATAGAAGAGTTCAGCCCGCCAATATAGGGGCGGGAGGCACGCATTGATTACGGCGAACGAAAATTTGTCCCGCGAAGATGACGAGTGGGCAGAGTCCGAACTGGAAGAGGTATCTGGGGAAGAATCCGGCGGAGGTCGCGCTCGCGGCACTTTCTTCTGGATGCAGACCATTGCGTTCCTGCTTGGCCTTGCGCTTCTGGTCTACGTAATCAACCGCGTCGGCGTCCAGCCCATCTTCGACGCGCTCAGCCGCATAGGCTTCGGCTTCCTTATACTGCTTGCTATAAGCGGCTCGCGCCATTTCCTTCGCGCGCTCGCAATGCGGCTCGCTGTTCCGCCAGAGCATCGCAGGTTCAACTACCTTCAGGCATTCTCCGCGCGACTGGGCGGCGAGGCCATCAGCTTTCTCACATTCACAGGCCCGCTTCTTGGCGAAGCGACGAAAGTAGCGCTTCTTAAAAAGCGTGTGCCGCTTGCGCACGGTGTGCCTGCGCTCGTCGTTGACAACATCATCTATAACCTCTCGGTCATCATCTTCATACTGAGCGGCGCGTGCGTGATGCTGGTGAGCTACGACCTGCCAGAGGTTGTGCGCTACGTGCTCTTTGCTATTGCGGCGATTGCTGCGCTGGGCATCATCGCCGCAATCGCGGCGGTCACGCACCGCGTAATGCTTCTGACGTGGATAATTGACAGGCTCGAAGGAATGGGTCTGAAGTTTCACGCTATCTCCTCTAAGCGCGAGCAGGTGGAGCGCATCGAGAACAAGGTTTATGACTTTTACAAGCATCACCCGGTTGCCTTCTTCGCCATGTTCGCATTCGATTTTCTGGGGCACGCGACCAGCGTTCTGGAAGTTTACCTGACCTTAAAGATGCTGGGATTTATTCCGCGAACGCGCGCTGCTTACACCATTGAATCTCTAACGAAAGTCATCAACTTCGTCTTCGGATTCGTTCCCGGCACAATCGGCGTTTACGAGAGCGGCAACATGCTCATCCTCAAAACGCTTGGTTACACGAAGGCCGCAGGACTTGCGCTCGCTCTTGTGCGCAAGGCCGGTATGGTCTTCTGGACAGTCATTGGACTTCTAATTTTGATGTGGCGCGCGGTGCCGAACGCTTCGCGCCGCGTGATTGACCGCAGCCCGCGATTGCAAAAACTTATGGACAGCCTTGTACTCTCTAACATCGCACACAGACCTGCGCGCACTGCCGTCAGTGTCCTGGGCATAGGCATAGGCGTTCTCCTAATCATCTTCACCGTCGGACTCGCTCACGGCGTACTGCGAGAGCGCGGGCGGCGCGAGTCGAACATTCGCGCGGAGATAATGATACGCCCTTCGGGCACGCTCGGCCTGACAGGCTCGCAGCCCTTCTCGCTTCCCGTCTCGCATGCGGACGAATTAGCGCATATAGAGGGCGTGAAGATGGCGATTCCGCTAGGCCAGAGCGTTGACAAGAGTGATAGCGGGTTCGGCAGCCGCCTTATTGACGGTATAGACTTCGACCAGTATGCGGCCATCAGCGGGCTTACCATCATTGAAGGACGAAAACTTCAGGGCGGCAACGAGGCAATCGTTGATTCAAACTGGCAGAAGCAGCGCCACGCAACCGTTGGCTCGACCGTAGAGCTTTACGAGCGCCCATTCACAATCGTAGGCGTTTACGATCCGCCGAGCGGCGGGCGCATCAAGATTCCGCTCGCAACCATGCAGGAGCAGTTGGGCGCGGAAGGCTCTTGCTCTACTGTGCTAGTCGACTGCAACGACCCTGCGCAACAGGAGGCGGTTGCCGAGCGCATCCGGCAGAAATTCCCGGACGACCAGATTCTTTTCACACGCGATCTGCCGGAGCTTTATACGACCGCCATCCCCGCGCTCAACATCTTTCTCAAAGTCGTTGTCGGCATAGCCGCGAGCATCAGCCTGCCCGTCATACTCCTTGCTATGTATACGACCGTCACGGAGCGCACGCGACAGATAGGAATTCTCAAATCTCTTGGCATGTCCAGCATGAGCATCGCATGGGTCATCGAACAGGAAGCAATCATAGTCAGCGTGCTTGGGGTTGCGGTCGGCATACTTCTCACACTCGCCGCACGCTTCGCCATCACCCGCTCAACCGCACTCAGCATAGAGATTGAGCCGCGCTGGATTCTCATAGCGCTTGGCGTCGGGTTAATCGGCGGCACAATCGGCGCGCTATACC
>DATHJK010000236.1:0-4505 GCA_035316225.1 Pyrinomonadaceae bacterium | reverse complement strand
TAACGCACGGCAATCTGTCCGAACTCGAACCGCCCACGCTTCGGCGGCCTCAATTCGTAAATGAGAGTCGCGCTATTTTGCCCTTTCAGGCGCATGCGCGCCTCGCGCTCTCCGATCAACTTCATCTGCGGCGGGTATTCGTCCTTCAGAATCAAACTCAACGGGTGCGGCCTGTTGTTCACGACACTCACGCGCACCTCAGTCTCCGCGCCAACCGCGAACCTCCCGCCGAATTCCCGCGTGATAGTCACGCCTGCGGGCAAAGGACTCTTGCGCGCGTCCACGATTGCAATGATGAGAAGCGCAAGGTCATACGCTAATGTTGCCCACGCAAGCGCTGGCCGCCCCCAGGAGAGCGAGAGCGGCACGAACCCAAAGGCGAGCAGCAGGTAAAAGAGTTTTGAGAATACGAAGCGCATAGGGAAGTAAGTATCGGGTGTCAGGTCAAAGCCGACTTTTTAACTGGCAACTGATACCTATCTCGGAACCTGAACGGTCTTCAAGATGTCTGTGATTACGGCGTCGGCTGTTGCGCCGTCCAGTTCTGCTTCAGCCCTGAGACTTAAACGATGGCGCAGCACCGGGCGGGCAATGTCGCGCACGTCGTCGGGCGTTGAGAACTCGCGCCCGCGAAGAGCGGCGAGAGCCTTAGCGCAGAGCAGCAGAGCTACGGCAGCGCGCGGGCTTGCGCCGTAGAGTATGGAAGGATGCGTGCGCGTTCGTCGCACAATGTCAACGACGTAGCGCTGCACGCCCGGCTCCATGCGCGCGTTTCTCACCTCCATGCGGCAGCGAGAGATTGCATCTGCTGCGGGCAGCGGGCGTATGTCAACCTGTTCGAGTCGGCGCGAGTTAAATCCGGCGTCCCAGTTTGCCACCACCTGACGCTCCGCCTCTTCCGCCGGATAGTCAACCAGAATTTTCAGAAGAAAACGATCAAGCTGAGCTTCTGGAAGCGGGTACGTGCCTTCATACTCGATAGGATTTTCGGTGGCGAAGACAGTGAAGAGAGGCGAGAGCGGATAAGGCTCGCCGTCAATCGTCACCTGCCGCTCCTCCATAGCTTCCAATAGCGCGGCTTGCGTTTTCGGCGGCGTTCGATTTATCTCGTCCGCCAGAAGCAGGTCTGTGAAGACCGGCCCCTGTCGCAGAGTGAAGGCGGAAGTGGCGACGTTGAACACGTTCGTGCCCGTGATGTCCGATGGCATCAAATCCGGCGTGAACTGAATGCGACTGAACCCTGCGCCTATGATGCGCGCCAGCGTCTTCACCGTCAGCGTTTTGGCCGTGCCCGGCACGCCTTCAATCAGCGCATGTCCTTCTGCAAGCAGCGCAACCAGAATCTGCTCTACAGCCTCGTCCTGGCCCACCACAATTTTCCTGAGTTCCGTCAAGATGTGCTCGACTGTAGAGGAGACGTATTGAAGCACGAGCGTGAAAGGAAAGTGATGAATGCAGAGTGATGAATGATGAATAGAAAGCTCTTAATTCATCATTCATCACTCTGCATTCATCACTTTCCCATTCCTTTCCACAGAAAATCGTAGAGCAAAATTTTGAAGGCGAGCGCCAGAACCGTCCAAACAAAGATTCTGCGAAGCCAGATGTTGTTCAGCTTGAGCGCGACGCGCGCGCCGGCGAATGCGCCTGCGAACATCGCCAGGCCAAGTATGATGCCGAGTTTGTAATCAACCAGCCCGCGTGCCATGAAGATTATTGTGGCGACGAGCGATGAAAAGATGTTGACTATCTTCGTGGTCGAGACGGCCTCTACGAACGTCATACGAAAGAGCGCGACGAACAGAGCCGTCAGCATCGTCACGTAGCCGCCGCTGAAGAACCCTCCGTAAATGCCCAGCGCAAAAGTGAGCGCGTAGGCCGCGAAGTTGGTTGCCCGCGTGGGTTGCGTGTCGGGCGGAACTACGCCCACGTTTCTTCTCAAAAGAGTGAACGCAACGACCGCTATCATTGCGAACGAGATTATTAGCGGCATCGCGCGGCTAGGTACTATCAGAACAAGCAGCGCGCCCAGGACGGAGCCTGCGAGCGTCACCACTATGAGCCACGGCAGACGCTTGCGATCAATCGTGCCCTTTCCCAGAAACGGTAGCGTGCCACCTACGGCCATGAAGGTCAAGCCAAACATGTTCGTAGCAACAGCCACGCGCGCATCAATCCCGAGCTGAAACATCGCAGGCACGGCTATCAAGGAATTGCTCCCCGTCACAACGCCTACGACGCTCGTTATGAAAAAGAGCAGCGTCAGAAAGATTAAGGGGAAAGAGAGGGAAAAGGGGAAAAGGGAAAGAGGGGAGAAGAAAGAAAAGTGTTTGAGCGCAAGCGACAATTCGCCCAACCCGCACCCTTTTACCCTTTTGCCCTCTTTCCTTTTTCCCCCCTTCACTTCTTCACCTTTTACCCTTTTCCCCCTCAAAGTTTTTCATGCTTCTTTCGCCTGTTTGATTTCTCGCTGCCGCATGCGCAAGCCCAGTCGGCGCTCAAGCCTGCGCAACCTTGCGACCAGATCAACTGCGCGACGCGCGTCAATCGGCGCGCCGTTAATCGCCTCTTCACAATCACGCATCAACATCTCTACGCGCTTGCGGTCAACGCCTGCGCGCTCGGCCACGCGCGCGGCTATCTCAGAGCGGGTCGTGTTGTACCCGACGCCAGCGTAGCGCATCAGCACGCGGCGCGTTCGCGTGTAAACATTCTCGACAGCGAGATCGAAGGAGCGAGCGCGCTCCTGTAACTCGGCCATTGAAGCGACGTACTCAAGACTGGAGCGACGGTCAACGGAAGGCAGCGGTAAGGGTCTTGCGAACCTGCGCCCGCTCGTCCAGAGAACAACAAGCACGATGAGCGCGAGTTGCCCGACCATTGCGAGAACAGGCGTGCCTCTGAAATATGCTATGACGAAGTTCTCAGTTGCTCCGCGCCCCTGATGATATTCGTCGAACGCAATCAACCCACCCGCGCCTGCGATGGCGTTGACCGCTAGCTGAAGATTATCCGCCTGACTGATGCCGCCGTTTGCGACGATGAAAGGATCGCTCAGGAGAATGATGCGCCCGCGCCCGTGCGGATAATCAACCATGAGCGCGCCACGCGAATCTGTGAGTTGAACGATAGGCGCAGGAGAAGGAGGCTCTTCGACTCCAATCCCTGATCCTATGCCACGCGGCGGCGGTGGTGGCGGCCCCTTCCCCGCACCTTGTTGAAACAGGAATGCCGCGCTCTCTGTGGAGTCAACCTCTACAGGATTAATCATCCGAGACTCGCCTTCGCTGGCCGCGCCGCTTGAGTTTGTAGAGAAGATTTTTATCAGCGCGGCGAAGCGTGACGGTACAACCATTTCAACGTTGCGCGTTAGCGAGGTGGGCTGCGCAGGGTGCGCTGGCGGAGCGTCCGCAGTCATCTCTTCCAGTTTGTTCGAGTGAACGTCCGGGGCGGGATAGTTGACCAGTTCAGTAGTGACGCGCCAAGCGGCAGACGCGGGCAGCAGGTGAACATCCGGCCTGCGATCAATCAGCACGAGCCGCCCGCCAGCCTCGACCCATTTCAACAGATTATCGGCGTCCGTCTTCTCATACGGCACTTGCGTCTCGCCTATGATAACGAAAGTTTGCGGGCGATTCTTTCCACCCAACAGCGACGCGGTATTCTCACGCCAGCGCACGACTTTGCTGCCGGTCTCACTCAGGTAGTCGAACAATGCACGTGTACCCGTCGCGCCGGAATTATAGGTCGAGCGATCAGGTGCGTACTCTGAGTCGCGCGCCTGCTCCTGCTGCACGTACGACGCGGTATTGAGCGCAATTAATAGCCCAAGCACCACCGCGATTGTAAGAATGACTGCGAAACGTTGACGCATGTTAGAAGGGATGAGGGATGAGGGCGGAGGGATGAAATGGGTTGAATAAATAGGTCAATGAACAATTGACTCATTCTTATTCATCCCTCATCCCTCCGCCCTCATCCCTCCTTCACTGTTTGCTGATAGCCTGCGCGGAATTCCGTCCAGTCGTTTTCGTCTGCTGGCTCCAGGCCGTACCAGTGATGCTCGAAGATGTTCGTCAATTTGCGCATGGGTTGATAGAGCGCAGGGCGCTGCTGGACTGCGCGCAGGTAGTCGCGGTTCGTCTTATGCTGCGCGAGTCCTATGACCTTGCGATCATTCAGATCGCAGAGCAGCGCGATATAGCCCTTGCGTATTGCCGCGCGTAAATCTCCTGAACGCGCAAGAGTCTCGGCCTGCGACCAGAGATCGGCAGACGATTGATCCGCCTCTACACGCTCGCCCATCACTACGCGCGCACCTTTTGTTTCACTCGGCGGTTTCTTGCGGTCGCGGAAGAAGCGAGGCGCGAGTTTCCATGCGACGAAAGCTATCAAGGCAAGTGAGAGCGTGATGACGATTATCTGAGATACGAGCGAGACTCCGCGCGCTGCTGCGGGCGACCCTTGCGGCAGCGGCCTGGATTCGGGGAAGAGGTCGCGCAGCC
>DATHJK010000235.1:0-4981 GCA_035316225.1 Pyrinomonadaceae bacterium | reverse complement strand
CTCGTCGCGGGCTGCCAGCGCGCGGATTCCGTGGTCACGAATCCTCACAAATGGTTGTTCACGCCATTTGATCTTTCGGTGCTCTATTGCCGTCACATGGATTTGCTGCGGCGCGCGTTCTCGCTCGTGCCCGAATACCTGCGCACGCCTGAATACGAGAGCGTGCGAAACCTATCGGATTACGGCATACAGCTTGGTCGTCGTTTCCGCGCTCTGAAACTCTGGATGGTCTTGCGCTACTTCGGCCACGAAGGCATTTCAGGGCGCATACGTGAGCACTGCCGATTAGCGCGCCTCTTTGCCTCGTGGGTTGAAGAATCAACTGATTGGGAATTGACTGCGCCGGTTCCCTTCAGCCTTGTCTGCTTCCGCGCGCATCCGAAAGTTGAGGGCGAAGCGGACGAATCACGCGCCGCACGTCTGGATGTTTTGAACGAGAGCATAATGCACGGCGTCAACTCTACGGGCGAAGTCTATCTCTCTCACACACGTCTCGGCGATAAACTCACGCTGCGTCTCTCCATCGGCAACATACGCACAACAGAGAAACATATCGCCCGCGCGTGGGAACTTTTGAACCAACAATTATCGCTCCTCAAATAGCACCTCACTATGCTATAAAAGCTCAACTCTTTGCGAGCTTACGTCTTTGACTTTGCGCCTCCAGCGCGAACCTTAACTCCTCGCACAATCGCTCAATCTAATCGGAGCCTCACACTATGACCGAAAACGAACTTGCTAAAGAAATTGTCAATGCATCTTATAAAATCCACTCCTCACTCGGCCCCGGACTACTCGAGTCAGTTTACGAGATGACGCTTGCCTACGAGCTACAGAAGCGTGGAATCAACGTAATCAAACAGCAACCGCTTCCCGTCGTCTATGAAACGATTCGCATGGAAATGGGCTTTCGTGTTGACCTGATGGTCGGCGGAAAAGTCATTGTCGAAATCAAGTCAATTGATGCAGTATCACCTGTACACAGGAAGCAGTTGTTGACGTACTTGCGGCTTACCGGAAAGAGACTTGGATTGCCGATTAATTTTAATGTGGAGTTGATCAGGGATGGAATTACTAGAGTGGTTAATAAGCTATAGGTTCTCGCAAAGGCGCAAAGATAAGACCAAAGCTCGCAAAGTGGTTGAATGGCATAGCGCGTTGACGAGTTCGATCTTGTTCGCTCCTCTGTGCGTCTTGGCAATTGCAGTCATCTCACCTCTGACATACGCGCAGCGCGGCATGACGCCAGCCGAGACTCTGCGAGTGGCCGAGGTGAAGGACGCGCAGATTTCGCCGGACGGCAATTGGGTCGTTTATACTGTGACGACGAATGAAGGCGATGCTGCGCGCACGGCGTTGTGGGTTGGGCGCGTGGCGGGAGGGTCGCTCGCTACGCGCCCACTGTTGCCAGCCGGGTGGGAGGCCACTAGCCCGCGCTGGTCGTCCGATAGCCAGCGCATAGCATTTCTGGCCGAACACGATAACCGCTACGGCATCTGGATGGTTGGGCCAATGGGCGGCACGCCGCGCTTCGTGACGCAAGTTCGAGAGACCAATTTTTTCATAACTTACGCTGGCGAACGGCTCGCGTGGTCGCCCGATTCGCACCGCATCGCTTACATCAACGCGACGGCGGAAACTCCTTTGGGAAATGTTGCGCGACGCGGTGAGGATGATCCACGTGTGATAGACCGCATACAGTACAAGTCGCGCACGTCGTTTTCCGATAATTTGCGCACGCACGTTTGGATTGTTGACGTTGACTCGCCCGTGACTTTCGATGGAGCGCAGCCGCATGAGCTTACTTCCGGCTCTTACTATGACCACGCCCTCACATGGAATCCGCAGGGCAGCGAGATTGCTTTTCTCTCAAATCACGAGCAAGACCCTGACGCTATCAACAACTCGGACATCTTCGCGGTTGATATGCAGGGGCGCGTTCGACAGATAACGAGCACTTCGGGCTGCGAGTATGAGCCTCAATGGTCGCCCGACGGAAAGTGGATTGCCTACACCGCTACGACGCGCGATGTGACGACGATTGACAGCGTGGCGGAAGACAGGCACGTCTGGGTGATTGATGCTGGCGGGGGAAGAGGACGTGAATTGACTGCCGCGCTTGACCGCCGCGCGCAGATGCCGCGATGGTCGCCCGACAGCCAGACAATATTTTTTCTGGCGAACAGTCGCGGCCAGTCTCTTCTCTACCGCGTCGGTGTAGACGGCAGCGGCGAAATGCGCCCGTTGTTCGCGCGCGCGGACGCCAGATTCCCGGCTGATTCGACATGGCTAAGATTTTTGACTCTACCGTTTCAAATCAGCAGCTACAGCATAAGCCTTAGCCATCGTCCCATCACATTCTCATTCACGATAAGCGATCCACTGCATCCGGCTGAAGTCTGGGTCAGCCCGCTTGCGCTCTCCCTGATAACGGGTAATTACACCTTGTTCCGTGTGAGCGCCCATAACGATGCGTTTCTGCGCGCAGTCCGTCCCGTTGAGCCTGAAGAATTTAGTTTCAAAAGCTTCGACAACACGCCGATTCAAGCGTGGTTGATAAAGCCCGCAGGCTTTCGTAGCAACCAGCGCTACCCGCTAATCCTGAGCATTCACGGCGGGCCGCACGGGATGTACGGCTACACTTTCTATTCCGACTTTCAGGCTTACGCGGCGCGAGGCTACGCAGTTCTTTACATGAACCCGCGCGGGTCGAACGGCTACGGGCAGAAATTTTCTGATGGGACTTTGCGCGAGTGGGGCGGAGGCGATTACAGAGATTTGATGGCGGGCGTGGACGAGGCGTTGCGCACGCGCAACTGGATTGACGCGGATTATATGGGCGTCGTGGGCGGCTCTTACGGCGGATTCATGACCAACTGGATAATCACGCAGACGCCGCGCTTTCGAGCCGCAGTCTCACGCGCGAGCGTCAGCAATCTAATCAGCTTCTACTCGACCTCTCTTTATCAGGACTTGATTCATGCTGAGTTCGGCGGCTTTCCCTGGGACGACTATGAAACTCTGTGGCAGTGGTCGCCGCTTCGCTACGCGCGCCAAGCGCAGACGCCAACGCTCTTCATACACGGCGAACAGGACAACGACGTTCACATCACGCAATCGGAAGAGATGTATATGGCTCTCAGACGACGAGGGATTGAGACGGTTTTAGCTCGCTACCCGCGCGAGGGGCACAGCTTTCACGAGCCGAAGCACAGGCAGGACGCGCTTGAGAGAACGCTCGCGTGGTTCGATAGGTTTTTGAAGTAAAATCAGTTCCGGGCTATTCAAAACATCTTTGCGGTCTTTGCTCTTTTCTTTGCGCCTTTGCGTGAAAATGCAATTTACATGAAAGTCGAGCTTGCCAAGAGTTGGAGTTTCTCGCAAAGGCGCAAAGGGAAAACTTAAGCTCGCTAAGAGTTGTATGCTGCTCGCGTTTGAGATGAATTTTGAGAATAAAGGAGAACTGTCTTGGGCAAATGGGAACATCTTCTCGTTGACGGCGAGTTTGCAGACCGCAGGCAGATTGTCGCGGGGCTGTCGCTCGGACAGGTTACGCATAAACTATCGGAGCAATCGCATACCATCTACGATGAACTGTGGCACACTGTGAAGTGGCAGAACATTGTCGTGCTGCGCGACCATAAGATGTATGACGACTGGGTGAAGGGCAACGTCTATCCAGAAGCGCAGCCGAAAACGAAAGAGGAATGGACGCGGCTTGTCAACGAATTCACGACGGGGCTTGAGAAGGCCATCGAATGGAGTTCTACGCCTGAGAAACTGAGCATGGAGACTTCGCCCACTTCTACTATGGCAGAGGTGCTGAGAAGCCTTGCCGTTCACAACTCCTATCATCTGGGCAAGATTGTCGCCATACGTCAGGCAATAGGAGCGTGGCCGCCTGTGAGTCAAAGTTGAAAACGGGTTTCACTATCTTCCTTCTCAGAGCTTAAATTCGCATGCGCTTCGTCAAAGAGAGTGTGATACGCGCCGCGCCAGAACGAGTCTTCGCTTTCCATGAGCAACCGGATGCGCTCGAACAGTTGACGCCCCCGTGGGAAGCGACGCGCGTGATTGAGCAGGGGCGCATCTCCGAGGTCGGCTCGCGCACCGTTATAGAGACGAAAGTTTTCGGGCCAATCAAGGCGCGATGGATTTCGGAGCATACGGTCTACGACCCGCCGCGCCTGTTTGAAGACGTGCAGGTCAAGGGGCCTTTCAAAAGCTGGCGTCATCAACACATAGTCGAGCCGCACACAGAAGGCGCTCTGTTGCGCGACGAGATTGAGTTCGAGCCGCCTATGGGAATCTTTGGAAGACTCGCCGCGCCCTTCTTCGTTATCGCGCGCCTCGAAAAGCTCTTCAACTATCGCCACGAGGCCACACGACGTTGGAGCGAAGGAAGGAGCGAGGAAGGATAAAAGAGGAAGAGGGTAAAAGGTGAAGAGTGAGATGCGTTAACCGGTAGAGTGTTCTTTCCCTTTACCCATTTCCCCTTTCTTACTTCTTCCTTCCCCTCGGTTTTTATGAAGCTCTGGAAGAAAATCCTGCTCGTGCTGCTGGCTTTACTGCTGGTGTCGCAAGTTCCGTTTGCCTACAGGCGCTACCGTTTGGGCCAACTGCATGGGGCGATTGAGCGGTTGAATGCGGAGCGCGTAGTCACCCGGAATGAGAGCGGCTACGCCGATTACAGGGGCGTCGTCCACGTTCACTCCAATCTTGGCGGACATAGCACGGGGACGCTGGAAGATATTGTTCGCGCCGCTCAGGTTAACGGTCTCAACTTCGTGGTCATGACCGAGCACCCTTCGGAAATTCTCGATACAGCCGGGATGACTCTGAATGGAATGCACGGCGGCGTGCTCTTTGTAGGTGGCAACGAAATCAGCACAAGCGACGGCAGTCGCCTGCTTTTAGTACCGGGTGGCGAGGCTGCGAATAAAGCCGGGTCGCAAGGGACGCAGGATGTCATCAATCAAGC
>DATHJK010000234.1:0-2513 GCA_035316225.1 Pyrinomonadaceae bacterium | reverse complement strand
GTCGATTTTTCTATGCGGCGCATGGTTTCCCGTTGAAGTTCTTCCGCGTACGTTGCGCTGGCTGGCATGGGCCATACCGCTTACTAGCGCGGTTGATCTGGCGCGCGCGCTTCTGACCGGGAATTTTCTGTGGCGACAGGTTTATGAATCCATCTATCTCATCGTAGCCGCTTCTGTATTCACGGAATGGGGCATGAGGTCTCTGCGTAAACGCATGGTGGTTTGATTTGTTCTGAAAGTAGTGCTAAAGCTACTTTCGATTTTCAACAGAAGAATTCGAGCGGTGAGCCGAAGAGGTATCGGATTCTCTATCGCTCAACTTTAGCAGCAAGCTGAAAAGTATGAAGGCGAGTCTGGATCGGCTCGCTTTTGCAACCCAAACTCGCATAGAACATAGTCCGGCAGTGAATCGGAAGAGATTAAATTCGCCTGTTAACTTTTAGTCTATGATGTCGAAACCGCAAAAGAATCCTGCAAAATCTAAGCTCGACCTTCTTAAAGACCGCTCGAAACGGGCTGAAGAGGGCGGCGGGGCTGCCAGAGTTGAAAAGCAGCATGCGTCTGGGAAATTAACGGCGCGCGAGCGCATAAATTTTCTTCTGGACGAAGACACGTTCGAGGAGTTCGATAAGCTGGTCATGCATCGCTCGCGCGATTTCGGAATGGACAAGCAGCTTTATGAAGGCGACGGAGTTGTCACAGGACACGGCCTTATTGACGGACGCCGCGTCTTCGTCTTTGCACAGGATTTTACTGTTTTTGGAGGATCGCTTTCGGAGACGCACGCGGAGAAGATTTGCAAGGTGATGGATTTGGCTATGAAAGTGGGCGCGCCCGTCATTGGTTTGAATGATTCCGGAGGCGCTAGAATTCAGGAGGGCGTTGTCAGTCTGGGCGGGTACGCGGACATTTTTTTACGAAACACGCTGGCAAGCGGCGTCATCCCTCAAATCAGTTGCATTATGGGGCCATGCGCAGGCGGCGCTGTCTACAGCCCCGCCATTACGGATTTCAACGTGATGGTGAAAGACACCTCATACATGTTCATCACAGGGCCGGACGTTATAAAGACCGTGACGCATGAGGACGTTACGAAAGAAGAGTTGGGCGGTGCGCTCACTCATAATCGAACGTCGGGCGTAGCCCATTTCATAGCCGATTCTGATGAGCATGCTCTGAAAATGGTGCGCGAACTACTCTCTTTCATACCGTCGAACAACCTCGACGACCCTCCGCGTGTAGAATCACATGACCCCGTTGATCGCAGGGACGAGCATCTCAACTCAATCGTTCCTGAAGCATCGAATCAACCTTATGACATACGCGATGTGATTCAGTCTGTAGTTGACGACGGGTACTTTTTTGAAGTGCAGGCGCTATATGCGCCCAACATCGTAGTAGGCTTCGCGCATCTGGCCGGGCGCTCCGTAGGAATCGTCGCCAACCAACCGGCCTTTCTAGCGGGCGTTCTTGACATTGACGCTTCTGTGAAGGGCGCGCGTTTCGTTCGCTTCTGCGACTGCTTTAATATCCCGCTTATAACTTTCGAGGACGTGCCGGGCTTCCTGCCAGGAGTTGCACAGGAATACGGCGGCATCATAAAGCACGGCGCAAAACTCCTTTACGCCTTCGCCGAAGCCACTGTGCCCAAAATCACTGTGATTACCAGAAAAGCATACGGCGGCGCATACTGCGTCATGGCGTCGAAGCATATTCGCACGGACATCAATTTCGCATGGCCCAGCGCCGAGATCGCCGTGATGGGCGCTGAAGGAGCCGTAGGGGTTCTCTACCGCAGAGAGTTGAGCGAGGCGCAGGACAAGGAGGGGGTTCGCCGTGAGCGCATAGCGGAGTTTGAAGATAAATTCGCCAACCCTTACGTCGCAGCCGAGCGCGGCTTCGTTGACGAGGTGATCGAACCTGCCGTTACAAGACCTAAGCTGATTCGTGCGCTCACACTCTTAGAGAACAAGCGAGACACCAACCCTCCGAAAAAGCACGGCAATATACCTTTGTGAAGAGCGAAGATTTGCAACTGGCTGTGGCCTGAGTTCCGAGTTCAGCTGCGCACATCTGCAAGCTAAAGCGTGAACTCTAAACAGACAGGCCGCACTCGTTTGCAACTCGCTATATTGCAGATTGAGATTGCGTGGGACAATTGTGGCGAGTGTAAAAGAAAAGGCCGGGAGTGAAGAATTAAACTTCATCCCGGCCAGTTTTTTCTGAATCAAGAGGTTAACTGTTGCGCTGAGATGTGGCCTGCCGGTCGCGCAGCAGTTCAAGAGCTTTCTTCAATTGAATATCTTCCTGCGGCGGCCTTGGGGAGCTAGCGTCCGGCGCAACTTCGCGTCGCTCTGTCTGCTGCTTGTTCCTTGCGGCAGCGTCGTCGTCGTTGCCCGTCAAATCATCCGGGTCAATCGCATCCGCAAGCTCCGGCCTCTTCACTTCGACTGAAGGCTGTACGCCGGAATGCGCGCGATCTTCACCCAGGAACGCGACACCGTTGGACGAAG
>DATHJK010000233.1:0-5133 GCA_035316225.1 Pyrinomonadaceae bacterium | reverse complement strand
GCAGGGCTTCAAGCCAGCCGACACCGTTAATTTGCAGATAATCAAAGGAAGTTTCCCGCGTTGAGAAAGCTGTTCATTACAGTTCTGGCGTGCGCGCTTCTTGCCATTACCGTCTGCGCGCAGGAGACAACTGAGCGGCAGATGATCGTGCCGCTCGGAGACGGTTTTGTCGCGTTCAGGCTCGAGGCCGTGCGCGCAGGCACGCAAGGCTCCGTGAACACTGTCGCGGCTTCTGAGCTTGAAGCGATGGTCAATCCGCAGGTGCTGGTTGATGATGAACAGGTCATACACCGCGCGCTCGTTGACCATGAAGGCAACTTCATCTTCGGCTACGACCTGGCGGTTCTGCCTGTTGCCGCGACGAAACAGTTCAAGGTGACAGTGCGACCGCTTGACCCTGCTTTCGAGCAGCAACTACGCGCGCGCAACAGTTCCGTAGCTCAAGCCCCTGTAATCATCCAGCATGTCAATACTTTCCCGCGCCCGGCAGCCGAGCAGTTGATTGACGACGGCGATGCTTTCTCTCTTGACTTGCTTGTGAACGCGACGACGGGCATCAAGATAGTTGACATAGTGAAACTCTCATTCGACCGCTCGCGGCTCTGGAACGCGCCCTCCTTCAATCTTCAGGCGCACGATTTCACGCTCGACAATGTTGAATTGGCCGTCAGGGATTACAAGCTAATGGTCAACCACAAGTTGGTCGGCGGCGGGCGAACGACGAGCGGCGTATCGGGCGCGCTCCTATGGTTCTATATTCAGAACAAAGGTCGCTTCATCTTTTCGCTACGTCCGCACGATGGCTACGACTTTCAGAAGATAGGAGTGATTGACGGAAACCGCATCTCGTTCTCATTCGACGGAAACTATTATGAGTGGACTTCAAGCGCGTCTATCGTAGGAAACGGGGGGACGTGGAATTTGTGGGTGCTCTACGACCGAGGCTACATACCGGACTTTTCCGTCGTACCTGAATCGCCCACGTATCCTGTGAACAACCAGCGCGGGCATCCCGGATTGTCTTCTAGGCTGACAGCCATACAGGAGAGCGACATACACACATGGAACGGCCCCGCGCCGCGCCCTGTGCCGGAAAACCCGGAGCCGACCGTGAGAAACCCGCGCGTTCTGGTCGGCGCGGCGGATCGCATGGAGAATGTGATGCCCGGAAGGAATTGATATTGGACTCTAAACGCTGCTTTGCATGTAGCTCAGGTCAGTACCGCCTGCGGTACTGACAAAGCAACATCCATATAGATTACGTTTTCAGCAGATATATTCGCTGAAGACCGAGGCGAAAAACTTTTGCTCCCTACCAACAAAATGATCGAACAACTTTCTAAATCGAAGGAGATACTTCCGTATGAAGAAGAGGTTGATTCTGGTAGCGGCAGCAATTCTCTGTTCCGCGACATTCTTTGAAAAAAGCGTGATAGGGCAGACGGATGAAAGCCGGCGATTTGAGGTCGGTTTTCATTTCACTTCGCTCACATTAGATTCGGCAAGGACTGAGCCTGGGCTGGGGGCGCGAATCACTTACAACGCGACCCGGAACATAGCAGTTGAAGCCGAGTTTGATACGTGGCCGCACAATGCGCGCTCAATTCTAGCCCCGAACGGTGGGCGCGCTGCGGCGGTCTTTGCCGGAGTAAAGATAGGAAAGCGCTATGACCGGTGGGGAATATTCGCAAAGGTAAGGCCGGGAGTTGTCACGTTCACTCAGGGCCGAGTGGATATTGTACCGAACGGGAGTGGCAGCCAGTTCCCTTTTGATTTACTAACGGAGAGGAGTACGCATTTCGCTCTGGACGTTGGGGGAGTTCTGGAGTTTTACCCAACGAAGCGAATCGTCACACGCTTCGACGCGGGCGACACGAACATTCGATACGGCGCGACGACAGTTGACACTATACAAGGGCCTATAGGTGGCCCGTTCGTCATTGTGCCAGTCCGCGTGCCACCACAAACGATAGCCAACTTTCAGTTCAGCGCAGGCGTCGGTTTCAGGTTCTGACGACGCCCGGCCTGAAAAGAGGAAGGCGGAAGAAGTTGAGAGCTTTGGCTTGAGGTGAATTAGGGAGCCACCCACGCCGACGCTCGATTCCTCCGCCTTCGTCTTAAAAGAAAAGGGTAAATGGGAAAAAAAGGTAGAAACGGAACGGCTATGAATAACCAGGCCTTCCCTTTAACCTTTTTCCCTCTTCACCTTTTCCCTTCTTTCTAATATCCGCTCGCAACTGCTGTCGGTTTCGCGCCCGCCGCCTCCTGCGCGATCTTGACGCCGACGCTTGCGCCTATGCGCGTCGCTCCGGCTTCGACCATCTTGCGTGCGTCCTCTAACCCTTTCACTCCGCCTGAGGCTTTCACTCCAAGCTCTGAGCCTACAGCCTGTCGCATCAGCGCCACATCAGCGATTGTCGCACCGCCTTTCGAAAAGCCTGTGGAAGTCTTGACGAAATCCGCGCCAGCGCGTTTCGCTGCAAGGCACGCGCGCACCTTCTCTTCATCCGTCAAAAGCGCCGTCTCTATAATCACTTTGCAGGTCACTTCGTACTCGTGCGCGGCTTCGACTACCGCGCGTATGTCCTGCTCGACCAGACAATCGTCGCCGCTCTTCAAAGCGCCAATGTTTATGACCATATCAACTTCGCGCGCTCCGTCTAAAATAGCGCGCCGCGCTTCGTAAGATTTCACGTCCGGCAGAGTCGCGCCTAGCGGAAAACCTATCACAGTGCAAACGGGCACACCCGACCCGCGCAGATTGCACGCAGCCGCACGCACCCACGTCGGATTTATGCAGACGCTTGCGAAATGATAACGCGCGGCCTCTTCACATAATGTTCTGATGTCTTCATCTGTGGCTTCCGGTTTCAGCAGCGTGTGGTCAATGAGGCTAGCCCAATCGCGCGCCGAACCGGCCTCGCCCAAAACGATTCCTATGCGCGCCGCGCCCGCGTCCACAACCCTGTGCATGCGCTCCGGGCAACGATTGAAACATTCGGACGTGCACCCGCACATCGCTGCCTGCCCGTCCGTCTCACCGTTCAGGCGAGCGACGATAACGTCCGTTATCTGCTCGACCAGCCGCTCAAGATCGCCGTTCTGTGAATATGCCATCTTTATTCCTCACTAAGCCAGAACTCATCAGGCAAAGGGTCGTTGAAATCTTCACTCATCCAAATAGAGTCTGGTTGCAAACCCGCCACGCGCGGTCTATTTAAAGAATTAATAGGAATCAGACGGGCTACAGGTTTATCGCTTTCAGTGATAATCACTTCATTACCTTCCAAAGCCAACGACACAAGCTCCGGCAATTGTGCATCCTTAACATCTACGGTTTTAGTCATAGCCTTTCCTTAACTCAAGATCGCCGTTCTGTGAATATGGCATGTGAAACTGCTCCTGCTTACGCATTATAAACGAAGAAGCTAGCAAGTGTACTGCCGCTCTACGGCTTCAATCTTTGCGACGCGCTTTCGGTGGCGCTCTTCGCTTATCTCTGTCGAGAGCCAGATTTGAACTATCTCGCGCATCTGTTTTGAATTAATAATTCCGCTGCCGAGTGTGAGGACGTTGGCGTCATTGTGTTCGCGGGAGTTGCGCGCGACCTTAGTGTCGTAGCAGGCGGCGGCGCGAACGCCTGGGACTTTGTTGGCGGTCATGGCAGAGCCTACGCCAGCGCCGTCAATGATGATGCCAACTTCCGCATTTCCATCGGCAACGGCGCGCGCGACTGCATGCGCGAAGTCAGGGTAGTCAACGGCGTCCTCGGAGTTTGTGCCGAAGTCATGAACGCGATGCCCCAGTTCGGAAAGAAAGGCTTTCATCTCTTCCTTCATCTTGAAGCCGCCGTGATCCGCGCCGACTGCGACCATTTTAGTTTTGCCTGAGCCGCGACGTGACGTGCGCCTAACAAGCTCTATCTTCCGCTCGCGTACAATGTCTGCGGCCAGCGGCGTCAAACGCGCGCCTTCAGCCACACGCAGCCTCGCACCCTCTTCAAGCCCGCGTACATCATCTTCCGTAATGACCATCTTCGACGATTCGTCGCGCGCGAAAGGTTTTTCAGCGCCCGGCTCAATCACAGTAGGAATGAAACGGCTCAAAGTGGCTTGAGACGAGGGCGCAGAACTAGGAGGTTGAGATTGCGATGCACCCTGCTGCTCTTCCTCAGCCGGAAGCGCGTTCTTCAGCACATCCCTGACAAGTGAGCGCACACGGTCGCGTGTTTGATCGTCCATAAGAGAAGTGATAAGTGATGAGTGATGAGTGATAAGTGATAAGAGAAATGCTTTAGTTCGTTCTTATCACTTATCACTCATCACTTATCACTTGAATTTAAGTCAGCGAGCCGTCTCGCAAATCCAGCAGCCTGCCTTTGACGGAAGCAATCTCGTTGCCGCGCATCAGGAAATCAACTCGGCCCAGATAGATTCCGCTTTTGCCGACCTGAAAAATTAGCGTCTGTTTGCCGGAAGGCTGTTTGACCACGACAGGCTTCTGCATGAATGTGTGCGTGTGGCCGCTGGCTATGAAATCAATGCCGTCAACCTGCTCGGCCACCTGCGAGTCGCCTATCTCGTTCGGTTTAGGGTGCTCGTAGTAGCCTAAATGAGACATCGCCACGACGAGCGCGCAATGCTCGCGCCCGCGCAGGATTTCAACTACTTCTCGCGCCGACTGAACGGGGTCATGATAGGTCATCCCACGGAAACTGCTCGGCGCGTTTAGCCCGTTCAGGTTTATGCACATTCCGAAAAGCCCTATCCGCACGCCCGCGACCTCGCGCACGGTGTAGCGCTTGACTCTCTGCGCTATGGCTGTGCCCTGATAATCGTAATTGGACAGCACGAACTCGAAGTTGGCGAACCTCATCGCCTGTGCCAGCGCTTCAACGCCGTTATCGAAATCGTGATTGCCGAGCGTCACCACGTCATAGCCTATCGCAGACATGGCCTTGTACTCGACTTCGCCCCTGTAAAAATTGAAATAGGGCGTGCCCTGAAAAGCGTCGCCAGCGTCAACCAGCAGCGTGTTCGGATTTTCGCGGCGTATGCGCTTGACCAGAGTTGCGCGACGGGCAACGCCACCTTTGCTAGCGTACTGATCGTTCGCTGGCAGCGGGTCAATCTG
>DATHJK010000232.1:0-5147 GCA_035316225.1 Pyrinomonadaceae bacterium | reverse complement strand
AGTTCTGGCCCAACGAAAATCCGCTAGGCCATCAGATAGCGTTCGAGCAGGAGACGGATAACTGGTACGAGATAGTCGGCGTCGTAAGCAACATCAAGCACAAGGGTCTGGACGCAAGAGAGAAACCCGAACTCTATGTTTCTTTCCTACAGCCGCTTTTCCCCGATTGGAGAATGGGGCCTATGTACCTGGTCGTCCGAACGAGTTCTGATTCCGCTGGCATGGCCGCGAGTGTACGGCGCGAGGTGATGGCTATAGACGTGGATCAACCCGTCTCGGACGTGAAGACCATGAACGAGCGGATAGGCGAGTCGCTCTCGGAGCGGCGCTTCAACATGCTGCTGCTTGGACTTTTCGCGGCAGTAGCGCTGGCGCTTGCGAGCATAGGAATCTACGGCGTGATGGCCTACTCGGTTGCTCAGCGCACGCACGAGATAGGCATACGCATGGCTCTGGGCGCGCAGGCGGGCGACATTCTCAGGATGATGATCGGGCAGGGAATGATGTTCGCGCTCGTCGGCGTCGCCCTGGGTTTGATCGCAGCCCTTGCCTTGACTCGCCTGATGTCCAGCTTGATCTTCGGCGTGACCGCAACAGACCCGCTCACCTTCGCAATCGTCTCGCTCGTCTTGACGGCAGTCGCGCTGGTGGCGACGTTGATTCCGGCTCGGCGCGCAACGCGCGTTGATCCGATGGTGGCGCTTCGTTACGAGTGAAGATGAGACCTGAGCCTGAACAGAGGTGAAATTAAGGAGGCGATTATGGGAACGTTATGGCAGGACATACAATACGGCTTTCGGACGTTGCGGAAAGAGCCGGGCTTTACGTTGGTGGCGGTGCTGGCTCTGGCTTTAGGAATTGGCGCGAACACAGCCATCTTCTCTGTAGTCAACTCAGTTCTGCTGCGTGCTCTCCCCTATGAAGGCTCGGAGCGGCTAGTTACGCTTTACTCCGGCAGCAATCCAACCGTGCCCAACCCAACAGGGCCTCTCTCGTATCCAGACATACTCGATTACCGAAATCAATCGCAAACGCTTGAATACGTCGCGGGCTATCAGGGCACTGGAACTGTGATTCAGAGCGGCGGCGACGAGCCTGAGCGCGTGCGTGGCACGGATGTGATGGCCGACATCTTTCCAATGCTCGGCGTTAAGCCTGCACTGGGGCGCGTCTACACAAGAGAAGAAGACTCGGCGGGCGCGCCACCCTTTATCGTTATCAGCGATGGGTTGTGGCGTCGCCGCTTCGGAGCGGCGCACGACATCGTAGGGCGCGAAATCAAGATGGGACTATCGGGACGGAGCGTGACTATACTGGGTGTGATGCCGCCCGGCTTCAAGTTCCCTGCGGACGCAACTGAAGCGATTGACTACTACATGCCAATGGTCTCGGAGAGTATGCGCTCCGATGCGGAGTCCATGAACAATCGCGGCGCAGTCTTCATCCCTACGGTGGCGAAACTAAAAAAGGGCGTCACGCTTGAGCAAGCCGCGACCGAAATCAGCACCATCTCCAGCCGTCTACAGTCGCAGTATCCAGATACGAACGCTCGACGGCGCGTGCGCGTAGTCTCGATGCACGAAGACCTCGTAGGCAACTTCCGCACGGCCTTGCTTGTTCTTCTGGGCGCAGTCGGCTTCGTGCTCCTTATTGCTTGCGCCAACGTCGCCAATCTTCTGCTCGCTCGCGCTGCATCGCGCAGTAAAGAGATTGCTATACGCACCGCAATGGGCGCGACACGTGGGCGCGTCATGCGACAGCTTCTTACAGAAAGCCTTCTGCTCTCTTTCATGGGTGGCGCGCTCGGCCTGCTGCTGGCGATGTGGAGCGTTGACATACTAATCAAGCTCAGCCCTGCGAACGTTCCTCTGCTCGGAGATACCTCGCTCGATTCACGTGTGCTTCTCTTCACGCTGATAGTTTCGACCGCTACGGGCATCATATTCGGTCTTGTGCCCGCGATTCAAACGTCCAGGCTGGACCTTGCGGAATCGCTCAAGGAAGGGGGGCGAAGCGGATCGGAGGGCGCGCGCCGCAACCGTGTGCGCAGTATTCTGGTCGTTTCGGAGATTGCGCTCTCGCTCGTTCTTCTAATAGGCGCGGGGCTTTTGATGAAGAGCTTCTACAAACTCTTGAACACAAATCCGGGCTATTCGCCGGAGCGTGTGCTTGCTCTGACTGTCGCTCTTAGCCAGAAGAAGTTTCCTGACGACGACAGCCGCGCTGCCTTCTTCACAGAGGCTATCTCGCGCATCAAAGGGCTTCCCGGTGTGGAGACTGCGAGCGCAACCAGGCTTCTGCCGCTTGGCAATTCAGACATCATTAACAGCTTCAATATCGTAGGGCGTGCGCCGTTCGCGCCCAGCGAGTATCACAACGCGCGTAGTTACACTATAGGCTCCGACTACTTCCGCGTCCTTAGCATTCCTGTGCGTCAAGGTCGTGTCTTCACGGATGCGGACACGAAGAACTCGCCGTCTGTGATTCTCGTCAACGAAGCGTTCGCCCGAAAATTCTTTCCAGATCAAGACCCAATCGGACAGCGCCTCACGCTGGATGACGATAGCAACCAGCCGCTGCCGCCGCGCGAAATCGTAGGGATTGTAGGTAACATACGCTTCGAGAAGCTTGATGATGAAGTGCAGCCTGAATTCTACGTGCCTTACACGCAGTCCCCTTCGTCTTCGATGCAGGTCATCGTCCGCTCGACAGCGCCGGACGCTGCGGTGCTCACCCCGTCTGTGCGCGCGGCCATCAAGGGCGTGGATTCCAACATGCTCATCTGGGAGACGCATACGATGGACGAGCTTGTAGGGCGCTCGGTTGCGCCGCAGCGCTTCAACATGCTGCTGCTCGCGCTTTTCGCTACGGTCGCGCTCATACTCGCGTCCGTAGGAATCTACGGCGTGATGGCCTACTCGGTCGCTCAGCGCACGCACGAGATAGGAATACGCATGGCTCTGGGCGCGCAGCGTGTGGATGTTCTCAGGATGATTCTCAGCCAGGGCATGATGCTGGCTCTTGTAGGAGTGTGCATAGGTCTGATTGCTGCAATCGCCGCGACGCGCATCATGCGAACATTGCTTTACGAGATAAGCCCGACGGACATGACGACTTTCGCCACTGTGTCTCTGCTTTTGGCCGGAGTCGCTCTGCTGGCCTGCATTATCCCTGCGCGCCGAGCGACAAAAGTAGACCCTATGGTTGCGCTCAGGTACGAATAGGAGAGACCGTTATGGACACTTTATGGCTAGACTTCCGCTATGGGTTGCGGGGGCTGTTGAAAAATCCGGGCTTCGCGGTCGTCGCCGTGCTCTCTCTGGCTATAGGCATCGGAGCCAACACAACAATCTTCAGCCTGATTAACGCGCTGCTCATCAGACCGCTGCCAGTCGCCGCGCCGGAACAGCTCGTCAATGTCCATGCGACGAGCGCCGACGGCAGCAGTTTTCACTCGTTCTCGTATCCAGACTACATAGACTATAGAGATCAATCTGAAGTGTTCGACGGCCTCGCCGCATACACGGTGAACACCTACAGCCTGAGCACGGGCGGGCAAAGCGAGCGTATCTTCGGCATCGTCACGAGCGAAAACTTCTTCACTGTGATGGGAATCCGTCCGGCGTTTGGACATTTTTTCACGGCGCAGGAAGATCGTTCGGAGACGGGTGAGCCGGTCGCCGTGCTTAGCTACGGTTACTGGGTGAGGCGCTTCGGCTCAGATACTTCTATTGTTGGGAAAACGCTGACGCTGAATGGTCACTCATACAACGTCATAGGCATCGCGCCTCGAAAATTCACAGGCCCGCGTGTTGCTTTCGCGCCTGACATCTACTTGCCCATCTGGACGCAGCCGCTTGCAGTTTCAGGGGGAATGGACTGGCTTAAAAATCGTAATGGCGGAAGCCTTGAGATGATAGGCCGGTTGAAACCGGGCGCGAGCGTGAAAATAGCGCAGGCCAGCTTGAGCGCCATCGCGCAGCACATAGCAGAACAATATCCCGATTCGCACACAGGCAAGGGCGTGGATGTGCGGCCTACGAACACGGGTCTGGGATTTATGGAAGGCCCGGCCATAGGATTCATGAGCGTGTTGATGGCAATCGTGGGACTGGTTCTGCTCATAGCATGTGCCAACGTTGCAGGGATGTCGTTCGCGCGCTCCGCATCCAGGCGCAAGGAGATTGCGATTCGACTGGCTCTGGGCGCAAGCCGCAGCCGCATCATCCGGCAGCTTTTGACCGAAAGCGTGTTGCTGTTTGTGATGGGTGGAACTGCCGGGCTGCTGCTCGCCGTGTGGTTGACAGACCTGCTGCTTGCCTTCAAGCCGCCGGTGCCTTTCACCATCGAGCTCGATCTGGGAATTGACTGGCGCGTGCTTCTGTTTACGCTGCTGGTTTCGCTGCTCACGGGAATTGTTTTCGGTTTAGCTCCTGCGATAAATGCTTCAAAGCCGGACGTGCTTCCGGCTTTGAAAGACGAGACAGGGGTAGCGCGCTTCAGCCGCTCGCGCCTGCGAAGCCTCTTTGTCGTAGGGCAGGTCGCCGTTTCTCTAGTCCTTCTTATCAGCACGGGACTCTTCCTGCGTTCGCTTGAGCGAGCGCGCGTGCTCAATCCGGGCTTTAATCCTGAGAACGTAATGAACGTAGGCTTCGACCTCTCGATTCAAGGCTACGACGAGGCAAGAGGCGAGCAGTTCTACAAACAGTTGATGGAGCACGTCAACTCCATGCCCGGCGTCGAGTCTGCTTCTCTTGCGCGCAACGTTCCACTAAACGGCGGCAACATGGAACTGGGCATAAACATTCAGGGGCAAGAGCCGCCCGCAGGCCGCCACTCGTTCCACACGGATTTCAACGTCGTCAGCCCGAAATATTTCTACACGCTCGGCATCAATCTTTTGCGTGGCCGCGACTTTACAGACACGGACAGACGAGAACCAACGCGCGTTGCCATAGTCAACGAAACGATGGCGCGGCGCTTCTGGCCCGGAGAGGATGCTGTGGGTAAGCGTTTCTTTCTGGGGCAGGTGGCTGACGGCACTCCTGTCGAGATCATAGGCATAGCCCGTGATGGCAAGTACCGCACGCTCGGAGAAGACCCGCGACCATACTTTTACATGTCGTCCGTGCAGGACTACCAGCCCC
>DATHJK010000231.1:0-4607 GCA_035316225.1 Pyrinomonadaceae bacterium | reverse complement strand
AGACGGAAAAGCAGTAGGCTGCGCGAACCGTCGTTCGGCTGCCTACTGCTTCTGCTATTTCCGGCTCTTCGACGAATCTATTCGGTCTTGATGAACTTGGTGTCCTTGACCATTAGATGCTTGCTGCAAACAGGGCAGTCGAGCCTGATGGTCGCGTCCGTGGTGTGTATGGAGCCGCCGCAGTAGGGGCACGCGCCCTCTATGTCGCTCCTGCGAAACACGTCGCGCATCATGAAGAGCGGCACGGCAAGTCCCGCTATAAGGAGCGGTATGCCGAAGACAAAGCCCATGCCGCCTTCGCCAAGAGCGAGGCTCATGACAAGCCCGGCAATGAAGAGAATCAACCCTATCGCAATGCTGAAAGAGAAACCGTAAGCGCTGTCGAATGTTCGCTCGGACGCCTTCGTGGAAGCCGGGCGTCCGGCTTGCGTCGTATTTCTATTTTCCATATTCGCGTTTCCGCCCAACTTAATGTTATTGATTTGAATGATGGCCGCGAGCGAAACTCGTGTCTGTATGCTGCGAAAGTTACCACAGAGCCGACGGCAACGACAAGGAAGGGATGAGGGCGGAGGGATGAAGGATGAATAAGAAGGAGTAAGAACGTCAACACGCAATTGGCTCAATCCATTTCATCCCTCATCCCTCATCCCTCATCCCTCCGCCCTCCCTTGTTTGAGCCTGCGATGGATTGCTGCTAAAGTATTCGTTTTTGATTGGGGAGAATTTTTTCCATTGAGGTCACTATGAGTATTGAGAAAGAAAGAGCATTCGAGAACTTCTTAAACGAGCAACGGGATGAGGCTTGGGCTTCAACCCTTGCGAAGCTTCTGCCTTCCATACATGAAGTTGACAGGACGGCTACGAGCATCTGGTTCGCCTTCTATCCGGTGAGCCTCTGGCGCGCACTTCGGGAATCGGCTGATGCAGATGGCCTGATGAAGCGACTGCTGATGCAGGGAGATTTTTATCTTAAAGACCAGATTGATTCCTCGCACACTTTTTTTTACGGTCATCGCTACTGGCCCGAAGTGAAGCGCTCGCTGGCAGAGCACGCAGCCAATTTCATGAACGCGCCGGGCGCGGAACTCGAAGGCCAGATAGAAATGGTCGCGCGCGATGCGGCGAAACGGGTGCGCGCAGATGAATCGCTACTGGTCGGCATCACGGCTGTAGCTTTCATGACGGCCTTGCAGGCAGGCTTCAATGCATTCAAAGCTTCGCCCGGCACAGTCCAGATAGATCGCAAGCACGCGAAGAAGAGTCCGGAGCAGATTTTAAGCGAGCGGGCTAAAGATGACAGTCAGGGCTTATTCGGTTTTCTCAAGACGGTAGATAAAGAGTGGACTGTAACTTACGACGAGAACGAAGATGGCGCGCGTTTCAAATCAATCAGCGGTGAAGAGCTTGCATCCGCAGCGGCGCGTGACCGCTCGCGCGATTGGCGCACGGTGGACGCGCGCTGCGTGGAAGGGCCTATCCCGGTCGAGTGTCGCGCCGCTTCGTGCGGCACTTGCTGGGTAGGTATCCTGGGCGGCGCGGAGAAACTATCCCCTGTAGGCCGCCTTGAAGGCAGGCGCATCAAAGAGTTCGGCTACATCAACACGGAAGAGCCTAAGCCCATCATTCGTCTTGCGTGCATGGCGCAGGCTTCCGGCGCTGTCTCAATCGTCATCCCGCCCTGGAACGCTCAATTCGGTAAACACCTCGGCGAGAAGAATGGGGGCGCGGGCGAAGAAGAAACGGCGCACCAGGAAGTCGCTAACTGAAACTTCATAGAAGTTGACCGGACATAGCAAATCAGAGTTGTCCTTGCGCGGCGGCGTTTCGCCGCTCCTGTTCATACTGGGCGCGGCTATCGTGTGGAGCACGGGCGGGCTTTTCATAAAGCTGACGACGCTCTCGCCGTATGAATTAACATTCTGGCGCTCGCTGTTCGCAGTCGTAACGGTCGCGCTGTTTACGCGGCGTGAAGGGTTCGGCCTCAACCGCATGACGGCGCTCACCTCCGTGCTCTACGCTGCGCTGCTCTTGCTCTTCGTCGTCGCCAATAAGCGAACGACCGCAGCCAACGCAATCTTCCTTCAATACACCGCGCCCATCTACATGCTCGTCTTCGAGCCGCTGCTTTATAAAGAGAAGTTTCGCCTGAAGGATTTAGCGGTCGTAATTATCTGCATAGCGGGCATGTCGCTCTTTTTCGTAGGGCAGTTAAAGCCGAGCGACATAGAGGGCAACATAGCTGCGCTTGGCTCTGGCATCTGCATGGCGCTCTACTTTCTGTTCCTGCGCCACGCGCGCTCGCGCGAAGTCAACCGCGCATCTTCCGTCATCTACGGCAACCTGCTGCTCATCATTGCTATGGGAATAGTCGCACCCTTGATGTCGCCCGACGGATTACGAGTGCTATTTCCTTCGTTCAAAAATTTCCTGCTCGTAGCATACCTCGGCGTGGTTCAGATAGGCTTCGGCTACACGCTTTTCACGCTCGGCATGGCGCGCGGGGTTCGCTCGCTCGAAGCCGGAATCGTAGGCTACGTAGAGCCTGTGCTGAATCCCATCTGGGTCTTCCTCTTCTACGGCGAGCAGCCCTCGCGCTGGGCTATACTGGGCGGCGCAATCATCATTCTCGCCGTCCTGACTCACACGCTCATCGGCGCAAGGAAAGCGCTTGCGACAAAGATGTAAATCAAATCACGCATAGATGCGTGGACACGGGGCGACGCTGTGTAATTGAGAGTCTGGCGGCGCTCGCCTCTTTTTTCCGCTCTGCGCAGGCCGTGTCACGCCTTTCATCCCTGCTCTTCATAACATCCAGAGATGTCTGTTCGCAAAATATGATGGAGATTCTTTAGGATGCCTTTTCTTGAACTCTTTGAAGCGCGCCAGAACTCTTTCGTATCGTCTGTCGGATGATTTGATTTCGCGGTGCGGAATCTCTTGAAGATGTCGCTCGACTTTCCAGACGTTCTTCTGGGAAAAGCGCCAGTCGTAGTTTCCAATTTCGTAAAGATTGGTTAGGCCGTAGCCCATTATCCGCCCGGAATAATCTATGTAAGGATCGAAATAGCTCCATGCAAGCTGGCGCAGATTTCTGAAGACGGGCTTTCGACCATGAAGCCCTATGTCGCGCGAGCGCCCGATTGCCCCCCACAGCCCGTTTTTCTGGAAAACGAAGATTACGTGATCGAGCCTGTCCTGTGATTCAAAACTAAGAAGCAGCGGCGGGTATCCGTGTTGCTCCAAGATAACGGTTGCGGCCAGCGCCGCTTCAAGACAGTGCGCTTGATTTCGGCGCACCACCTCTCGGAAAGAGCGCAGCGTTGCACCCCTCGTTTCCCAGTTGTAAGGCATACTGCTCAAATAGCGCTGCACCTCGCGCGGCGTGCGATGCGACTCGATTATCTTCCATTCCTTTTTAGTGAAAACTTCTCTGCCCGGTCTGCTGTTCATTGCTCTAATGGTAAAAGGATAGTTTTCAGTTTTCAGTTTCCAGCAAATAGTAAAATGCTTTTACTGAAAACTAAAAACTGAAAACCGCTCTTGTCGTCCACTGCGACTTGAAACCTATGCCCGGAATGATGTAAGACATAGCATTACACGAACAAAGCCTGTACTTTCAACAAAGCGCTCTTTTTCAAACGAAGCGCTTGCGAGACAGGGCGGAGGTGACGCAGGGATTTTTTTGCGTTCGCCGCATTTAACTTCGGTTGCCATCATGACACCAAAACCTTCTACCCCAAGGCTGACCCGCGCGGAACAAGAGACGGAGACAGAGGCCAAGCGTCTGACGCAGCAGGTCGAGGAAGCGCTGGCGATAGTGACCGTGCGCTCGGTCGCGGGCGCTGACGAATTGGAAGCTCGCGCCGACCGCGTAGAGCGCGCGGCGCGAGATTTCGTTGTAGCGCTGCGCGAGCTTGTGCGCGAGCGCCGCACGTCCGATCATGACTCAAATTGATCTTATGCGAGAGCTATGGTCGGGTGTGTAGGCGGTGCGTCGAGACTTTCATAAAACTAATTTCTGATCGGAGCAGCAATGACTTCCATGCGAAGAGAGAGAGTGGCTGAAGAGCACGGGCGGCGTCGCTCGACCTACGGCCTCGAAAATTACGGCATACGCGAGCCGGGCGCTGTTTACTGGAACTTGAATACGCCGGAGCTTTACGAAGAGATAGCGCGACGCGAAGAAGGAATCATCTCACGATACGGCTCGCTCATGGTTGACACGGGCGAGCATACGGGGCGCGCTGCCAAAGATAAAGCTATAGTGCGCGAGCCGGATAGCGAGAACAAAGTTTTCTGGGGCGATGTCAACAAGGAGTTCTCGCCGGAAAAATTTAATGCGATTAAAGAACGCATGACGGCTCATGCTCGCGGGCGCGACCTCTTCGTGCAGGATACATTTGCCGGAGCAGACCCGCGCTACCGTCTCCCGGTGCGCATCATCACAGAATTTGCATGGCACTCGCTATTTGCGCGCACGATGTTTCTGGACGACGTGAAAGATGAAGATCATCAGCCGGAATTCACAATCATAAACTTTCCCAGTTTTCAGGCAGACCCGCAGCGCGACGGCACGCGCTCCGCCACCTTCATCCTGATGGATT
>DATHJK010000230.1:0-2660 GCA_035316225.1 Pyrinomonadaceae bacterium | reverse complement strand
GTCTGGCGCGGGGACGTATCCGTAGCTATATCGCTATCGTCAATGCGCTGGAAGGATGAGCCTGAGGGAGCGCCGCCCTGAAGGAGCGAGCCGACTTCAGCAGTTGGCACATCCTCCATGTCGAATTCTACGGCGTGAATATGGTCAAGGATGCGCTCTTGAAGCCGCGCGTCCTTGAACATCTCACCGTTTTCTGCTGCCACTGCGTCTTCGTCAATCACGCGCTCGAATGAAGCGCCACCTGCCACAAACGGCGTATCTATGTCCGCGACTTCAGGATGAGAAGCTGAAGAGCGCCGCTCCGCAGGTTTAGCGCTCTTGTCACGACGGCGACCACGCTTGCCTCTTCGTTTGCCGCCTTCCATATCCTGGTCAGGCGATTGCTGCACTTCTTGCGCGAGTGCGACCGGCGCAATCTCCTCAACGTCTTCCTCCGAAATAGCAGTCGGCTCGGCATCCAGCAATGGTTCGGCGCGCTCCTGCGTTGCCTCTATGCGGTGCTCGCGCTCAAGGCGCGCTTTCTCTATATGCTCCTGCGCGGCGCGCTCGGCTGAGGCCGTGTCGCCCTTCTTAGATTTGTCGATTACGATTCGCTCGAACTCTTCCTCTTCGTCGAAGAAGTCAGAGACGTAAAGGAAGGCGTCGCGCTCAAGACCTATGTCAACGAAGGCCGACTGCATGCCCGGAAGCACGCGCATCACGCGCCCTTTGTAGATGTTGCCGACGATGCCCTGATTCTCTTCGCCGCGCTCGATGTAAAACTCTGTGACCCGCTCGTCTTCTACGATTGCTATCTTCTTTTCGCGCCCGTTGACGCTTACTATCAATTCTTTTGCCATGTGGTGAAAGTTTTCTCCCTTTACGACCGCTCTGTAATTCGCGCTCTAAGAGCAGGCGCAAGCCCCGCGCGCGTTAATTCGCACGGCAAGCCTGTGCGCTTCAGGCTCTGAGCATCTGGCAGTCGTAATGTTGAATGTGTATGTGTGTGAAGACGCAAGGGAACGCAGGCGCGCACACTCATGCGCGCGCAACGCCTTTTCCCCGCGCTCTGGAAAGATAGAAAAGGGCGCAGTGCCCTGTTTCGATTGGATGCTTGCGCGATCTTCGATGGATTTGCGCAAGCTGGTGTCGCGCGCGATCTGGTGGTTGAGTCCGTGAAGGACTCCGCAAACTCTCGACGCGCGAGAGTAGATGGTCTGCAAATTAAATCTCCGCTGTAAGCCCCACGAAGCGCGCCCGGAACGTCCTAACAAATCGGTTCGCGTGTTACACAGAGCAGGGAGCATGTCTGCAAGCAGACAGATGCTCTCGAACCTGCTGTCTCACGCGAGGCGTGCGCTCCTTGCGCAGCTCGGTCACTTTTGACAGGCTAAAATTTTTCTAACCGTGCGCTGCCGAAAATCGCCGCTCAAAAAAGTGCGGCGCTCTGTAAGGCCGCGCGCCCGGTCGCTTATCTCTTAAGCGACTTGGTTCAGGCCGCTTTGCAAACTGCGGCCTTGAAAATCTTGCCGCCTGCTTTTGTGCAAAGAAAACTTTTTCTTAGTTGACCGTGCGACGTTCTCGTCGAAAGCTTCCGGCGAACTATGTTCGGGTTTCACCGAAAATCGAACCGGCAGGACTGGCGAACAGAGTATAACCGAGACTACGGGCAAACGCGAAGCGTGAAGAGAAGTTTACAAACCTTACGGGCGGGAACTACCTGGCCTTCTCTTCAACCGCGAGTAGAACAGAGAAGTTGCGCAATTGTTCTGTGAGCAAATTGCCTATCATCGAATGTTGAGCAATCGAGTATCTAATCGGACCCATTAATATACATTTTTATTACGATGTCGCCGACGTAATTTACTAAAATCCCCCGTCAATTTATCGAAGTTTGTTGCGTCATCAATTTGAGGTTTCTGCGCGCGAATAAGTAAATCACTAAGGGCATCACGATCCTCCATAAAACCTCTCCACTTGTCACGCGGCTTCAACCAAGTATCGATGGCCGTTACGGTCGTAACAGCCAAAGCGAGAACGGGAACCCACTTGACCAAAAATCCAGCAGAGGAATCTATAAGATTTTTTTCTGCTGAAACTATGCTTGAGGCAAGGATTAAAAATATACGAGCAGCCACATTAAGCGTCCCATAAACTACCGTACTTCTCGCCCACTTCCTGCGCTCGCCTTGCATCTCAGCAATCAGCGGATTGGATGACATTTATTCCTCCAGCAAAATGATATTTTAAGTCTATTTATCCAATCTTCCTTAACCCGCAGAATTCACGCCGGTCTCTAGCCGGAGCGAGTGATTATACCGCACACAGCGATATAATCACTGAAATTGTGTATTATCACTGCGCCATGAAGGACTCTGGATTTTAACTCCGACCGAATAAGCCAGCGGCACAGAGGACAATATCTCGGTTTACGACCGCGACTTCGCGCAGAAATTCGAGCAGATATTTCAGCAGGACATGGCTGCGTGCAATAGAATCGAGTTGGAGGAGTGGCGCAACCGAGGCGCGCGCGTCAGAATTTTAGAGTGGATTTCCGCCCTCTTCAGAAGATTCGTCTGAGCGCCGGAATATCTCTTTCAATCACATTCGGTTGAAAAAATTCCGTGCGAAACTGTCCGTTAACAGCATTCAGCCTTACGCGGCTGGCATGGCCTGCTCTC
>DATHJK010000229.1:0-7561 GCA_035316225.1 Pyrinomonadaceae bacterium | reverse complement strand
CGTGCCCTTCTGACCTTTCAGCGAGGCGAGCGTGTGCTTCTGCCCGCTCACATCGGACAACTCGAAATCACTCAGGCTAGAGCCGATAGCCAGCCCGGAAGTCGGGGCGTCCCCGCCTGCGCCTTGCGCCAGCGCTCCCACCATCAAAGACAATACAAGTATGAGAGCAAATGCCAACTGCTTCTTCATCTCTTAGATTCTCCTTAGCAAATGGAATTTCTGAAGAGGGAAAGATTAACAAGGACATAGGTAGAAAAGCAAAGGAGCAGAGGAATCTCAGCGCTTTGCGCCTTTGCTCTTTTCTTTGCGCCTTTGCGAGAACCTACAACTCTCTCTAGCTTGAGCTTCAATAGAATTACATTTTCACGCAAAGGCGCAAAGAAAAGAGTTTAAGCTCGCAAAGGGATTTTGAATCGTGCTCCTATTCTCTTATCTTGCTCCTTGAATCTCGCGCAAGAGGTTTTCCCTGAAGTAGCCTGACGGGATAGTGCCTTGCTTCATGAAAAGGTTGTGAAAAGTCTTGAGAGAGAAATTGTTGCCCATGACGCGCGCGGCTTCGTTGCGCATGTCAAGGATTTGGTCTCGACCAAGACGATAAGTTATAGCCTGCGTGGGCCACTTGGAGTAGCGGAAGATTGCGCTATCAGCCGTCTTGCAACTCGCCCTCTTCGCATCGTTGCCTTGAAGCGCCGCCGCGTCGCCGCACGAGCCGGGTAGGAAATCAACCGTCTTCGAGAAGAGGTCAACGGCGTCCGCGTAGCTCAAGCGCCCGGTGTGCAATCCTGTGTCAACGCGCACGCGAAGGTCTCGGTAGAGTTTCCCTTGAAGTTGATAAAGATGCTCTTCCGGCGTGTAGAACCCTTGAGGCGCGTTCGGCGCAGGCTCGGCCATCAAGCCTTCCGAGTAGAGCGCCCACCCTTCTGCTGCCATAGAATCTTCCCACATAGAAGACGACCCTTCGACCTCGCCCGGCGTAAGCCAGCGCACGCCGCTGATGTCGTTGCGAAACTGCGTCATCACCTTGTAGTGCCAGTCGTGGCCGGGGAAGCCTTCGTGCGCCGCCAGGTCTGCGAGCGACGCGCGGTTGTTCGCTTTGAGTTGTGCCGGGTCGTTGTGCGTCGGCGTGACATAAAAGCGCCCGACGCCGCTCGTCTTAAACGGAGGAGCAGGATAATAAGCAGCACCGTCAACGGATGATTCCAGAGGAGGCGGAGTCACCACAACGTCCAGCTTGTAATCTGCTGGCACGTCGAACAATCCAGACTTGCGCCCGTAGTCAACCAGCCGCGTCGCAGTATCCCTGTACCACTGTATCATCTCGTCATCCGACTTCGGATACTCTTTCGACAACTCATCCAGCACAGCGCGCACCGCAGCATCGTCCTCCGCCGGAAGATTAAGATTGCGCTTCTGCCCAATCTCTCTTGCAAGCCTGACCATCTGAGCGCGCGTGTCCTGAACGATTGCCCATGACTCGTCAAATAGCTGCGCAGCAGTTCTATCGTAGTGAAGATTGTTCTTGAGCGCCCAGTTGTACTCCTCTTCACCGAGCGCGTAACGATCTTGAGAGAATTGCTGGTTGATTTGAGGCTCGCTGCTCGTGCCCGTGAAGAAAGTCTTCATTATGAAATCATGAAAATTGCCGTAAGACTCGGCTGCCGTCTTCGATGCCGTGCTGACTTTGTTCACGAGGTCGTCGTGCTGCGCGCCCTGAGCGATGCGTTGAGCGGCCAGCCCCGGCAAGGTTGCGGCGAAATATTTCGCGTTCGCTTCCGTCGCGTCCAGCCCATTACGCCTGAGCATGCGCTGGTCAGGCGTGTTGCCGGATTTCACGCCGTTCTGCAATTGCATCTGTGCGTTCTCTAAATAATGCGGAATCTCGCCCAGACGGTGCGCGACCAACGCCCACTCTTCCGGCGTGCCGTAAGTGTTCTCGCCCGTCTGCGTCATGCCCTGCAATTGCCAGTCAATCGCGCGGAAAGGTTCGTCCGTGTAGGAATCGAGCGAGCGTTCCTGATAACGGCGCTGCCCGTGAAGATGAAGCTGAAAGCGAACTTGCGCCAGTGCGACTTCGCGGTCAACTCTTCTGGCAGGCGAAAGCGTATTTGGGTCAACTCCCTCGAAAGCTTTCTGCGTATCCATGAGCCAACGGTCTTCCGCTTCCAGAGCCTGCGGAGAATAATCGCGCAGGAGTCCGTCCATCTCTCTGAGCGACGGGTCAAGTCCTGCGCCGCCCAGATAAGTATTGACCGTAGGGTTGCGCTTCAAAAACTCTACAACATAACGATCATGTATAGCCTTGAACGCCTGATCGCCGCTCCCCTGCTGATTATTGTTCGCAGTGTTGCTCGCAGGTTGCTGAACGCATCCAGCCGCACAGAGAGCCAGAAGCAAGAAGAGTCTTTTCATCTTTCACCTTCCGCCGAAAAGTTTTCAGGAGATTTTTTCGGGCAAACTATAGCGCAAATTTTTGATTAATGCTTGCCCGCGCCGCTCACTTTCAAGAGCGTGAACTCCCAGAGCATGCGCTTTTCTGTTTCGTCGAAACGCTGTCTAGCTGCCGCCACGCGCCAGAAGCCCATGTGCTGCCACTGGCCTACGCCAAGCTTGTTGAAGAGGGGCACGGCGTGGCCGCTTTCGATGGCTGCGAACAGCGCTCGATTCGCAGGGTTCAAGTGTTGATCTCCGTGCCGCCCGTCGCCCGTGTAAAGAATCGTATCGCCCGATTCATTCATACTGTCGGGGTAGCAGGCGTTGATGCGACCGAAATCTGTGAGCAGCGAAATGAGGCGACCGTCGCGCTGGTAGATACCGTTTCTTATGCGATGCGTGAGATTGACTTCAGCCCACGTGAGAATTTTCGGAGCAGAGAATCCAGCGCGCGCGCTTCGAGATTGCTCACCAGAAGACGCGCGCTTAAATTTTCGAGACTGCCGGGGCGACATGCTTACAGATTTTAACAGCGCCCTTTTAATTACGCTCGCCATAGCCGTGCCTGTTATGACAGAGCTTGCAGGGCGTGGGCGGCTCCGTGTTGTCAACCAGATGCTTGACCGGCTTTACAGTGCGCAGGTATGCGAAGATTGATTTAAGGTCATCGTCAGTCATGTTCCTGTAAAAGACCCAGGGCATGAGCGGGTTCAGTTTTCGCGCCTTGACGTTGCCCATGTGAATCACATCCAGAAAGAGCGCCTCATCGTAATAAGAGATTCCAGAAGCGTCTGGCGTGATGTTGGCGCTTGCGACCTCGCCCGCTGGCCCTTTCTGCACGAAGCCGCCCGCGAAATCCATGCCCGGCAGCCGCTGGCCGCGCTCGTCCATAGGCGTGTGACAATCCGCGCAAGAGGACATGGTTGTAAGATACTGGCCGCGCTTCGCAGGAGTCGAAACGTCCGGTTGCGCGACCTGGCTCTCAATGGGCTGCGGCACGCTTTGAAGCAGTCGGTTGAGCGGGAAAGGAATTTGAGTCTGCGCCAACTGATTGCGCACAGGCGGAATGGAGCGCAGGTAGACTATGACGGACGCCAAATCTTCATCGGACATCTGACGATAATTCTGATAAGGCATTATGGGAAAGAGCACGCGACCATCGTGGCCTATGCCCTCGCGTATTGCGCGCGCGAGTTGGTCGTCAGTCCAGTTGCCAGCGCCGGTCTCGGCATCGGGCGTGATGTTAGGCGCGACAAGCCACGGCACGCCCGCATCAGCCCAACTAACCCCGCTGCCTTCCGCTCCGTGCTTTGCAGGCGCGCCCGGAAGACCAGCATCTGCGGGCGAGTGGCAACCGAAGCAGCCAGCAACGCTTTCTACAAGATACTTGCCGCGCGCCATGCGCTCAGGCGTGCGCTCGAATTTTCTGTCTCTCAGCGCGCGCTTCCTTGCTCCGATTATGGGTCGCCAGCCGATTGTCGCAGTTATGCCGACAGCGAGCAGCGCAATGATTACGAGCAGAGTTATCCCTGCAATCTTTTTCCATCTACCACGTTTCGCCATCTCTGTCCCAGAACCTCCGGCCTAATAACGTATGGTTATTTCGAGCGTGTAGGGAAAAGCCTGGTTGGTTGAAGTGTCGGGCAAGACATTTATGCGATAGTCGCCGTTTGCGGGAAGCTCGCCAGACCAGTCTCTGGTGAAATCTGCGAGCGCTCTGCCGTATGGGCCAATGATGCTGAAAGAGAGTCCGCCGGGCGAAGCCAGATGCACGGACATGGTTTGGCCTGCGCTAGCGCCTAACAGGTAATCGTGACTCACGCCGCGACGCAGCGTGCCGCGCAGTACAGTGGAAGTGCGACCGCGCGCGAATCGAACGCGACGTACTATGCTCGTGCCGCGTTGCGCAGGGACGCTCGCGGTCATAAGAGTTGTGACGACGAGCAGGAGAATTATGCGTGCAGTTCTGGTTCTGAATGTGTTCATCGGATTTCCTCTAAGTTTATAGATTCAAAGCTCAGTGCTTCTATTCCAAGTCGGCTGTAATGTCAATCGAAATTTTTCTTGCAGCAGGAATATAGACAAGTCCTCAGCCCGCATCTGCCTCAGAGCAGATGATTCGTAGAATGACTCTTAAGGTTGAATAATTAGCTGACACTCATCCTCGCGTTTTTGCACGATACGGGCTGAGGACTTGTCTATACCCTTACTGGACTTGCGCGGCTACGGAGGCGGCGAGCGAGCGGAAGATGTCGCGCCCGTCGGATGAACCCAGCAGGTCTTCGCAAGCGCGTTCGGGGTGCGGCATCAGTCCCATCACGTTTCGCTCGCGGTTGCAGATGCCCGCAATGTTTTCGCGCGAGCCGTTCGGGTTCGCTTCTTCCCCGATTGCTCCAAGCTCGTTACAGTAGCGGAAGACGATTCTATCTTCGCGCTCCATCTCGGCAAGCGTTTCATCGTCGCAGACGTAGTTTCCTTCAGCGTGCGCGATTGGAATCCGTAGCACCTGCCCGCCTCGAAGTGCATTTGTGAATGGAGTCTCTGAGGTTTCGACGCGAACACGTATGTGCTGGCAGATGAAGTGCAATCCGCGATTGCGAATCAATGCGCCGGGCAAAAGGCCAGCCTCGCACAGGATTTGAAATCCGTTGCAGATGCCGAGCACAAAACGACCGCTGGCCGCGAACTCTTTCACGGAATTCATCACGGGCGAGAACCGTGCGAGAGCGCCCGCGCGCAGGTAGTCGCCGTAAGAGAAGCCGCCGGGGATGATGATGGCGTCGTAACTGCTCAAATCCATATCACGATGCCAGATGAAATCAACGGGCTGCCCCACGTGTTTCGAGATAACGTGGTAAGCGTCGTGGTCGCAGTTCGAGCCTGGGAAAACTATAACGCCGTATTTCATGCTTCAATCTTCGTGCGTAAAATCCATCAGCACGACCGCTTAAATTGAGAACTTAAATATACACGAATGCGCAGGGAGAAGTGTAGAAGGAGCGATGGAATTTATTCGCCTCAAAAATCAAGATGGCGGAAGGTCGTTTATAGAACCTCCCGCCATCTTTACTCAATCGCCTTAAAACGAAATCTTTTTAGTGGCGATTGTTACTGTTGTGATTGCCTGTAGCTGCGTTGGCGTTGTGAGCGCCGCTGCTGTTCGACGTGTTGGTCGTCCTGATGCCAGCAGTGTTGGCGTTATGATTGTCGTTGGTCAAAACGCCTACGTTCGACGGAACGTTGTTGCCGTTGGTGCGCGGGCTGATGTTGGCATTAGTTTCAACCACACCATTCCTGGTCGCGCCGTTAGCATTACCATTACCGCCGTTCGTATTATCGTCGCTGCTGCATCCGACCCCCAGACCGGCAAACGCAAACAGGCATAGGAGAGCTATTGTTCGTCGCATCATTCCTCCTCAATCAGTGAAGGTCACGCCTTAGCGGTAAATCTCTTCGCCGCGATTATTCTTCCACTCGTTCTCTATGTATTCCGCGTCTTCATCCGAGCGCGGCGTCACACCCATAACGATGCCGCCCTGCTTGATACCTTCTTCGTACTTCTTAACACGCTCTTCTGGAATTCCCGCTCCGACCAAAGCGCCAATAAGACCGCCGGTTGCGCCGCCCGCGCCCGCGCCTGCAAGCGCTGCTGCCAGCGGGCCTGCAACGAGAAGTCCGAGTCCCGGCAAAGCCAGAGTCGTGCCAATCGCGGCTATCGCGGCCAGCGTCGCACCGACCGTGCCGCCTATGGCCGCGCCCGTGCCCGCGCCTTCAAGAGCCTTGTTGCCCAGTTCCGTCTCTCTCTCATCAACGAAATGTTTCTTGCGTGTCTCGTCCGACATGAGCAGGTTCACGTCGTCCTGTTTGTAGCCTCGATTCGTCAGCGAACCGTATGCGCGCTCGGCGCTCTCCCTGTCGCGGAAAAGTCCCGTCACCATTCTCGAACGACCTGTTGTCGGTTGTGTTGCTGTTTCTGCCATAATCTTCCTCCCTGAGTGATCTAATAGAATTTAATCGAAAGCGGCAGGACGTACTGTATTTAACCCACACCCTGCGCTTCGAGCCATAAGTTCGTATGGCTTTGATACTAAAGACGTAGTCTTCGAGGGTGTTAAAGCAAAGGAGAGGCCATCCGGGAGAGCCGGAGTGAGGCGGCGGAAAGTTTTTATATAGCAGGATGCTTCAGTTATCGGAAATTTCTACGCGATAATCTTCGATAACAGGGTTCGACAGAACTTCGCGCGCCATACGCACGGCGGCCTCGCGCGCAGAGTCCTGCCCTAATGAATTGTCCAGCGTTATCTCGAAATATTTCCCCTGCCGTATGTCGGCTATGCCTGTGTAGCCCAGAAGCTCAACGGAGTGTTGTATGGCCTTGCCTTGTGGGTCAAGAACGCCCGGTTTTAGTGTGACGAAGACTCTGGCTTTCACAAATTTTCACGCTCCTCGGAACAAAATTTTACGGCAAAGCGTTGCGCGTTGTGTAGTCTCTGGCTTAAGATGCGCGCGTCCCGTTCTTGAGAGTCATGCCAGCAGAGAGCCAGAGTCCAGGCCAAAGGGGACGGGCGCACGTACTCCTCGTTTTATCTGTAATCGTTCTTGATTAACTAAATAGCTCTCGTCATGGCCTGAGCCGTAAACGCGAAGGGCAGGCCGTGCGACCAATTTCAACCAGAAACTCAGTACAGAGGAGAAACTTAAAATGCAAAATCCGCCGCCCCCCAATCAAGGAGGCTATGGTAATCAGTACGGCGCACCGCCGCCGCCACCCCCTTCAGGTATGCCGCCGGGTGGTGGCGGTAAGACGAGTCTAGGTGGCCTGGACGAAAATCTCGCGGCCATGCTCTGTTACCTGACGATGTTCTGCTGCTTCCTGGGCATAGTCGTCAGCATAGTCTTCTTCGTTACGGAGAAAGTCAGCCGCCTGGTTCGCTTCCACGCGCTACAGTCGCTGTTCCTCGCCGGAGTAGCAATAGCCATCAGCATCGTCTTCGCCATTCTTCAGGCTATACTGTACAGCGCTGACTTAGGGATAGTCGCGCTCGGACTTAGCATCATACGGCTTCTCATCGGCCTGGTCTTCTTTGGCGTATGGATACTTTGCGCAGTCAAAGCTTACCAGAATCAGATG
>DATHJK010000228.1:0-12107 GCA_035316225.1 Pyrinomonadaceae bacterium | reverse complement strand
GTCCGGCGAAGCAGGAGCCGCACGTCGCAGAGGACGGCGAACTGGCTTCGGGCGAGTGGGCGCGTGCCGGTGAAGCTTATGCGCGATGGGAGCGCTCGGAAGTTCTGGCAGTGCCTCCGGTGCTTCATGCTCTGAAAACTCTGGCTAATGGTTTGACAGACGATCTGGTGGAAAGATTTCTGTCCGTGCCGCAAGCTCACAGCGAGCCTGTGCGACGTATAGAGTTTCGTCCCGGCTTCATCTGCTTTCCTGTACGCACGCCCACGAAGCCTCCGGCGACGCACACCAACGCTTACATCGTTTACGGTGCGCGCGAGATGATTGTGTTCGACCCCGGCTCGCCTTACGAAGATGAGCAGCAGGCTCTTGCCGCTTGTGTTGATGATTTGAAGAGTGTGGGAAGACGGGTGCGCGAAATTATTCTGACGCACCTCCACCCGGATCACATCGGCGGAGTCGAAAAGCTTCTGGAACATCTTGATGCGGATGTAAAAGTTGCTGCGCATCGTCGGACGGCTGAAGCGCTGGAAGGAAAGATTCGCGTTGATCGTTTCATAGAAGACGGAGACTCAATTGCGCTTGACGGCGAGCCGCAGATTCATCTTCGCGCTATGCACACGCCGGGACACGCGCGCGGCCATCTCTGTTTTCACGAAGAGCGAACAGGAATTTTAATCACGGGCGATAACATCGTAGGCTTAGGCTCAGTCCTGATTGATCCGCCGGAAGGCAACATGCGCGATTACTTGAACACGCTCAAGCGCATGCGCTCGCTCAGTGGTCTGACGGTTCTCTTCGGCGGGCACGGCCCGGCAATCGGCAGCCCTTACACGAAGATTGACGAGTACATCTCGCACAGGCTCGAACGTGAAGGGAAGATTTTGAATGCCGTGCGCGAAGGAGCAGAGACATTGCGCGAGATGGTCGAGCGCGTTTACACGGATGTTTCGCCCAAAGCGCACGCGATGGCCGAGCGCGCCGTTCTGGCGCATCTCGAAAAACTCGAAGAAGATAATCTGGTCGCGCGCGTGGGCGACGAGCGCTGGATAGCTAACGACGCCAACGCATCGGCCAGTTAATGAAGCAATAAAACAAGGATGGGAAATTAAGTGAAGGCAGAAGCGAAAACTTTAGGTGAGCTGAGAAGAAGCAAATATAACGCTCGTCCCGTCAAAGACGAGATGCGCGCTAATCTCGTTAGAAAACTGCGCGCGGGCGAGCGTCTGTTTCCGGGCATAGTCGGATACGACGAGACGGTCGTGCCGCAACTCGTCAACGCAATTCTATCGCGGCACAACATAATCCTGCTGGGACTGCGCGGTCAGGCAAAGAGCCGCATCATTCGCCAGTTGACAGACCTGCTGGACGAAGCTATTCCGGCCATAGCAGGCTCGGAGATTAACGACGACCCGTTTCATCCCATCTCCGCAATGGGTCGCCAGATAGTAGAAGCTCAAGGCGATGAAGCTCCAATAGCATGGATAGAGCGCGACGCGCGCTTCGTCGAAAAGTTAGCCACGCCGGACGTGACCATCGCTGACATCATAGGCGATGTTGATCCGATTAAAGCCGCCAAAGGCGGGCATCTCTTGAGCGACGAATTGACGATTCACTACGGCCTTTTGCCGCGCGCCAATCGCGGCATCTTCGCCATTAACGAATTGCCGGACCTCGCCGGAAAAATCCAGGTCGGTCTCTTCAACATCATGCAGGAGGGCGACGTTCAGATTAAAGGCTACCCGGTTCGTCTGCCGCTGGACGTGATGCTGGTCTTCTCCGCCAATCCTGAAGACTACACGGCGCGCGGCAAGATAATCACGCCGCTCAAAGACCGCATAGGCGCTGAGATAATGACGCATTATCCTGCGGATGTTCAGTTAGGCGTTGAGATAACAAAGCAGGAAGCGTGGACTGAGCGCGAAGAGATAAAGGGCAGTCTTCTAATCCCCGATTACATGCGCGAGCTTATAGAGCAGATAGCCTTCGAGGCGCGCGATGACCAGCGTATTGACAAACGCTCCGGCGTCTCGCAGCGTCTACCCATCACTGTTCTGGAATCCGTCATCTCCAACGCAGAGCGCCGCGCGATTCTTACGGAAGAGGAAGAGATAGTGCCGCGCATCTCGGACATTTACGCAGCGATTCCCTCTATGACCGGCAAGATGGAACTCGAATACGAAGGCGAGCAGATAGGCGCGAACCGTATAGCACGCGACCTTATCAAGCGCGCCGCCGGAGAGATTTACGAAGGCTACTTCGTCGGCATCGAATTCACAGACACCGTTCGCTGGTTCGATCAGGGCAACACCTTAAGATTGGCTGACACAGCATCCGCCGAAGAGTGTATGAACCTTCTCGAAGCTGTGCCTGAACTGATAGAAACCGTGCTCATCCCCTTCGACTTCAAACGCTCGGACGACGCGCTTACAGTCTCGGCTTGCGAGTTTGTCCTTGAAGGTCTCTACGCGCAGAACAAGATCAGCCGCAACGAAGAGGGCGGCTACACCGCCGCAACGAAAGCGAAGAAGGACAGGCGCGGGATGATTTATGATGATTTGACGGAGACGGGGCGTTACAGCTAATCCTAAAGTGAAAGAAGCTGATGGGAGACCAGCGCAGAAGCGTACATCCGAATGCTTTACCCAACTACCAGAAAGCAGTGATTCCTCGTAGTAAACTTGAAGATTACGCTCTCAATCCTGCTGCTAAAGAGGGACGGCACAAAGCTCGCCTTTTTAAAAGCATACTTGGATTTGAGAAAGCCGACTGGCAGAAGCTGGAAAAAGTTATCCTGGATGAACTACCCTATCATGAGGCGGCGCTTAGTGGAGAGGGTCAATACGGCAAGAAGTATTTGGTATCTCTGCCAATAGTAGGTCTCAATGGTAACATTGCTATTGTAGAAACCGTCTGGATAATCAGACCTGAAACAGACTACCCAAGTTTTGTCACGCCGCGAAGGATAAGAGAAACGAGGTGAGCCATGATCGAAGTTAAAAAAGCTCACGAACTAGACATCGTAGAACTGACGGAAGACTTGCCAGAGTATGGTCTTCATCGAGGTGCGCAAGGCACTGTGGTTGAGGTCTTCGATAGCCCTGAAGAAGCATACATGATCGAGTTCTTAGAGGACTCAGGCGCTATCTCGAAGATTGCAGATTGGGTAAAGCCAGAGCAAATCAAAAATATTAGTGTCATTGCGACTGATTTTTATAAGAAAGGTATGGAAGCACTGAATAATGGGGTTTTTGTCGAATCACTACGTAATCTTAGAAAAGCAGTCAACCTTATCCCAAGTTATATTGGAGGGATGCACAATTCTCTGGCTCAATCTATTGGGCCGCATGAAGATTGGGGGAAATTCATTTTTGCAATGCATCTCATCAGATTAATTGATCCTTATTATGAAATAGCGCGTGATAATCTAGCTATTGCTTACTTGAATAATGGAGTACAGGAAGCTAAAAATGGAAAGTACGAAGAATCACTTCGTTTTTTCCATGCGGCACTCGCGGTAGAAGCATCGCAGGAAATTATTACTCTTATCAAAAAAAACATCGTTGCGAGTCATACTATACTTGGAATACAAGCCTTTCGTGATGGCAATCTGGAGGAAGCCTTAACTCTTTTTAGATCGGCCCACTTTATTGCCTCTAATGAGATAACTAGGCGGAATTTTGGGAAGGCTCACTTTCACTTTGCAAACTTCTGCGCGAATATTGGCGACTTAGCAAGGGCTATTGATAGCTATGAACGGGCCGAAGACGCTGGATTGCTATTGCCGGAAGTCTTAAATAATCACGCTTGCGCTCTGGCAGAGAGTAAACAGTTTGAAAAGGCAATGATGCTTTTGGAGACCGCACAGGTATTGGCCCCTGAAGATGAGATAATAAAATCTAACTTATCTAAATTACTCGAAGTTAGCCAAGTTTCTGCACTGAATGTGGAAGCTATGACATCAAGCTTCTTTACAGAAGACATTGAGATTAACTTTCTCAGCCCCCCGCCGATGGATACAGTCTCCCTCCGCATGTCAGCTTAGTCAGCATTTAGGACACGGTTAAAAACGAAATGAAGTTCATACGCTATTCAAAATTCAAGGGCTTTGATGTTTCGTCAATCAATCTGGGCGATTTGATGGGTGCGCTCTCGGATTCGATTCTTGATTCGGGTTTCGATGACGATTACTACTGGTCGCGCCAGCAGAAGGAGCAGGACACGTCGCTGGATGCGTTGAGGCGCGCGTTGCTTCAGGCGCTGATGGAGATGGGTCTGGTGGGTGAGCAGCAGATTAAGGAGATGCTTGCGGACAACGAAGGCAAGTTTAAGGGTTCGTTACTGGAAGAGATGTTGAACCAGTTGATTGAAAGATTGGTTGAAGAAGGCTATTTGAAGTTAAGAGAAGAGCAGGCGCAGGAACAGGCGCGAGATAGAAGAGGTCAGGGGCGAGGTGAAATCTCCGAGCCTGAGCCGCGCAATGTGCATTTCGAGGTGACGGAGAAGGGGCTGGATTTTCTTGGCTACAAGACTTTGAGAAATCTTCTGGGGAGTCTGGGCAAAAGTTCCACTGGGCGTCATGATACGTCGCATCTTTCGACGGGCGTTGAGGCCGCCGCTGCTTCAAAGCCTTATGAGTTCGGCGATACCATCAACATGGACGTGAACACGACGCTGCTTTCTGCTATAAAGCGCGAAGGTTTGGGCGTGCCGCTCAATCTGGAATACGGCGACCTGCACGTTCACCAGTGCGATTACCAATCGTCTTGCGCGACCGTTGTGATGCTCGATTGCTCTCACTCTATGATTCTTTACGGCGAAGATCGCTTCACGCCCGCGAAAAAGGTTGCGCTCGCGCTCTCTCACCTGATTCGCACGCAGTATCCGGGCGATTCGCTAAAAGTCGTGCTGTTTCATGACTCGGCGGAAGAGTTGCCTATGGCTAAACTGGCGACGACGCAGGTTGGCCCATATCACACGAACACTGCGGAAGGATTGCGACTCTCGCGCCGCATACTGCAATCGCAGCGCAAGGAGATGAAGCAGATTGTGATGGTCACGGACGGGAAACCGACCGCGTGCTTCATTGATGGCGCGACCGCATCTCCTTACGGGCGAGCGTCTGTATGGGCGAGCACGAGCGGCGAGCGTGGCCGCGCGCTCTACAAAAATTCTATGGGCGGCGATCCCTTCGTCATGGCAGAGACTTTCAAAGAGGTTCAGGCGTGCCGCAAGGCTGGAGTAATGATTAACACGTTCATGCTGGCGTCAGATTACTATTTGGTGGAATTCGTCAAGCAGATGTCGGCAATGACGAACGGCAAGGCATACTTCGCCAACCCTAACAACCTTTCGCAGTTCGTCCTTATAGATTTCATGAAGCGCAGGAGAAGCCGCGTAAAATAGCGGCCTCTTTATCTTCCCCCAAAAATCCGGTGTGCGGGAACTTTCCTGTGCGCTCTCTCTTTATCCTCGAAAATCTCGCGCTCGAAAAATTTCTGCCTCCTCTCGGTCGTGCTCCCCCGTATAACCTTATAGAAGGGTTTGCCGATTGAAGAAGCTGGACGGTGCAACCGGGTGTCCGAAACACTAGCGAGAGCGGCCAAAGGCGATCAATCGGCCTTCGCGGAGATTGTGCGCGCGCACCAGTCTATGGTCTTTAGTCTGGCGTTACGATTCTTGCGGAACCGCGCGACGGCGGAAGAGTTGGCGCAGGAAGTTTTTCTTGAGCTTTTCCAGAACCTCTCGCAAATGAAATCGCCGGAGCACATGCTCTTCTGGCTGCGGCGCGTTGCAACCAACCGGTGCATTGACTGGACGCGACGAAAGAACACGCGAATGGAGACGGCGCTGGACGAAGCGAACGAAATGAGCGTCGGGCCAACGGATTCCGATCCTGCTCTTTCGGGTGCTCTGCAAAGGATGGTAGCGGCGCTGCCGGAGAAGCCTCGGCTAGTCGTCATCCTGCGTTATCAGGAAGAGATGGAGCCGACAGAGATTGCGGAAGTTTTAGGGATGCCCGTCACGACCGTCAAAAGCCACTTGCGCCGCTCGCTGGCAAGTTTGCGTGAAAGATTAGAGCGACACCTTGGGGAAGCACAGAGATGAATCGCTTTGACGATGAACTGAAAGCGGCGCTCAGCCGCGAAGACGCGCCGGAGGGTTTTGCGGAAAAAGTTCTCGCGCGCGTCAACTCTGCTGAGACCGCGAACGCCCCTGAGACTGCGCGTGTAATTCCCTTCCGCCCGCGCCGCGCTCTCTTCGTCAAGTGGGCAGCGGCGATTGCCGCTCTCCTTTTAATCACACTCTTCTCCGGCCTGTGGTGGAGCATCAGTCATAAGAAGAGGTCTGGTGAAGATACGACAGCACGCGCGACGAGACCGGAGAACGTGCGGCCTGCTGCTCAACCCTCTCCTGAACAGAGTCGAACTGAACAAGTCCAGAACGCGCCGCCGATTGTTAACCCGGCGGATAGAGCTACGGCCTCGAACCAATATCAAAACAAGGTTCGCTCTCAAGCTTCTAACGCAAGAAGGGCGCGGCACGTCGAAGGCGAGCAATTGACGGCAAGGAATCGCGCGCAGATTGTCGAGCCGCGACGAGTTAATCAAGTCGAGACTAATCCTGACTCGCTCACGCCTGAAGATTTTGTGGCGAATGACGCACGCACGCCCCAGACAGATACTGCGCGCCACATAGAGCGCGTGCAGGTGCTCTTGCGCTCGTTTCGCAACACGCAGTTGACCGGAATAGGCGCGCACGCAGACCTGGCTTACGACAGGCAGAGCGCACGCAAGCTGCTTTACAAAAATATTCTGCTTCGGCGCGAAGCCGCCGCGCGCGGACAACTGCCTGCGGAAGAGGTGCTGGGCAGACTGGAACCGCTTCTGATTGATATAGCCAATCTGCCGGAGCGGCCTGCGCTCGCGGACGTGAATTTAATTAGAGGGCGAATGCAGAAGAGCATGACGATAGCAGTGCTGCAAGTTTATGCGGCGCAAAATTCTCCTGTGGAGTAAATGAAAAGGGACGCATGAATAAGAAGATGGAAGAAGAGAAAATATCTTGTCTGCTGCGCACGCGCGCTTCGGCTATCTTGCGTACAGCCAAACAGTGGCGCTCGCTCGCACTCGCTTTGCTGCTCACGCCAGCATTCCCTTACTCCGTTTACTGCTTCGACCAGGACATAGCGGAGCTTAATCGTTTCGTGCAAACGACAGACACTTCGTCAGCCGCGATGAAACTCTTCACGCAAGGGCGCGACCTTATAGAGGAAGGCAACTGGGCTGCGGCGGCAGATAGATTTCGCTCCTTCGTCTCGACCTACCCGCGCGACCGCAACGTTGACGCGGCGCTCTACTGGCTGGCCTTCTCGCTCAAGAAGCAGGGGAAGCTACACGAGGCCGACCAGATTCTTGAGCGCCTGATGCATGATTTTCCGCGCTCCAGATGGGCCAACGACGCGCGCAACCTTCGCATAGAGATAGCGCCGCAGACCGGCAACAGCAGCGCCGTCGAAGAAGGCGTCAACGTCAGCGACGAGGAGACGAAGATCATAGCCTTGCAGAGCCTCTTTCAAGGTAACCCCGAACGCGCCACAGAGATGGTCGCAGAGATGCTCAGACCCGAATCGCACGCGAGCGCCAGCTTGAAAGAGGCCGCGATAACATTACTGGGCCAATTCGGCGGGGCGCGCTCTGTGCAGATACTCTCAGACCTTGCGCGTAACCAGCAGGACTTAAGGCTACGACGCGCGGCCATCATCTCGCTCGGGCGTTTGGGCGACGAAAGCAATGCAGCGTTGCTGAAACAGATTGCTACCGAGTCAACCGATCAGGAGACAGCAGAGGCTGCGCTCTTCGCCATCTCGCAGATGGGCGGCGAGCAGGCGACAACTATTCTGGCCGAGATTGCGCGCAGTGGGGGCAGAGCCGAAGTTCGCGGTCAGGCCATTCACTGGCTATCACAGAGAAGGGGCGATGCCGTTCTCTCCGAGCTTTTGAGGCTCTACGACACGGAGCGAGACAGAGAAGTTCGCGCTGCACTGCTTCACGCATTCTCAGAGATTAGAGACCCACGCGCACAGGCCAAGCTTTTGGAAGTTGCTCGAAGCAGCGACGACAGCGAATTACGCGGTCAGGCAATTCACTGGCTCGGACAGCGCGCCGACGATGCTACGGTCGCGGAGCTTGCGCGTCTATACGATTCGGAACATAACGGGGAAGTACGCTCCGCTATACTTCACGCCTTCACGCAGACGAATAACGCTGCGGCGCGCGCCAAACTGGAAGCAATCGCGCGAGGCGGCGACGACGCGGAGATGCGCGGTCAGGCCATTCACTGGATAGGCCAGCGCAACACGCCCGAATCGCTGGATTTCCTGATTCAACTCTACGATGCGGAAAGGGACGAGGAGATTAAATCCGCAATCCTGCACGCGCTCAGCCAGTCAAGAGATAAGCGCGCCGTTAGAAAACTGATAGAGATTGCGCGCAGTGACCGTTCTCTGGAGATGAGGAAGCAGGCCATACACTGGCTGGGCCAGTCGCGCGATCCCGAAGCCATGAGATTTCTGGAAGACCTGCTCAGGTAAGTCGAGGACACAGAGTTCCGCCAAAACGTTTCAACTTTCAATCTGAGGTAACTCTCGGGTAGGGGGAAGACTTTTCTCAAAAAGGAGTAGATTCATGCACAGCAAACTCGTCATCATCACCCTCACGCTTCTGGCACTCAGCGCCGGGTGCGTTCAGGCCAAACCTTTCGCGCTAGCGCAAGCCGCTCAACAGCAGCAACGACCCGCTCAGCAGCGTCAGAAGTTCATCCCGGTTGACGGGGCTGACCTCAGAACGAAATTCGAGACGGCTGCGAGGCTGGCGCGCTCCACGCAGCCTTCTACACCTTACTGGACTGCTTACTCGTTCGATGTGAGGCCGGGCGTGGCTGTAGACCCAAGCGTGCAGATGTTCAGCGGCTCTATGGAGAATTTTTCGGGCATGACCATCTTCATGGGCAGATCGGGCGGCGTAACGGTCGAGACACGCAACCTTGCGGTCTTCCTGCTGCGCGACCCTGCGGCGAACGCCATCACGCGCGTAGAAGTTTACAATCTGGAGCGCGAGCGCGAATACGGAGGCTATCCTGTCTATTTTCTGGAGCGCGGCAGTAACGAAGAGAGTCTGAACTTGCTGCGCGGACTGGCCGAGTCCGGGCGTGACCAGAGAATAGTGGAGCACGCCATAGTTGCCATAGCTCTGCACGACGACCAGCGCGTTGCCGCTCTGCTCAAAAATTTCGCGCGAGCTTCGGCTTCCGACGATGACACGCGCGGCGCAGCCATCTTCTGGTTGGGACAGGTCGGCGGCGAGCAGAACTTTCTGGCAGACATAGTGCGCAACGATCAGGAGCACACTGAATTGCGCCGCAACGCAGCCTACGCCATAGGAGTCGGGCGCGAACCCAACGTGCTACAGCTACTGCAAAGCCTCTACGATACTGTGGCTAACCCGGAGGTTAAGCGTGGTCTGATTCACGCCGTCTCCATTAACGACAACCGCGAAGCCGTCATAGCCTTTCTGCTCAAGATAGCGCGCAGCGACCCGGACCGCGAATCGCGCCAGCAGGCCATACACTGGCTGGGCCAACGCGGTGGCGAATCGGTCATTGACGACCTGATGAAAATTTACGAGACGGAGAGAGACCGTGATGTCAAGAGTCACGTGCTGCACGCCCTTTACGAGATTGACAGCCCGCGCGCCACCGCCCGACTTCTCTCTATAGCGCGAGGCGGCGACGACACGGAGATACGTGGTCAGGCCATACACTGGCTCGGACAAAAGGGCGAATCTGTGCTCGACGACCTGATGAAAATCTTCGCGGCGGAGTCGAACCGCGAGATAAAGGGTCGTGTGCTGCACGCGCTCTACGAGATGAACACGCAACGCTCGCGCGCGGCGCTGTTGACCGTAGCGCGCAACCCTGCGGAAGATGCGGAAGTCCGCACGCAGGCCATTCACTGGCTGGGCGAACTCGGAGGCGACGCGATGATTGACGAGTTGATGAACATCTTCAACTCCGAGCGCAACACGGAGGTCAGAGGAGGCGTCCTGCACGCCTTCTCGAAGATGGACAGCCCGCGCGCCGAAGCCAAGCTCTTCGAGATAGCGCGCCGCTCCGACGACCAGCAGAGTCGCGGGCAGGCCATTCACTGGTTAGGGCAGAGGGCTGGCGAGCGTAGCCTGCGAATGCTCGCCAGCACCATCAATAGCTCCAGCGAAGATACGGAGATTCAGGCTCAAGCCCTTCACGCCATCAGCCAGCGACCGCGCGACGAAGCTATCCCGCTTCTCATACGCATTGCCCGGACTCACCCGAACCCGGAAGTGCGCCGTCAGGCCATACACTGGCTGGGCCAGACTGGTGACGAGCGCGCTCTGGAATTTTTTCGCGAGCTGCTTTCGAGATGAGAAATCGCCGCCAGGCTAGAACCGCAGGCAGATTGCCGAATAAATTTAACCGAAGTTTCCTCGCCCGGCTTCTCTTTGAAAGGGAGGATTGAAAAGGAGCGTAGATTTCATTCACTGATACGCAAACTACAATCCTCTTCAGACGCGCGCTCTCTCGTCCCAGCCGCATGCCCTACAACTCGCGTACATTTGACCCCGCGTTAGTGCGCGTGGTATCTACGGCCTGAACGCAATATCTTCATTCAACAGCGCGCTCAAAGAATTTTGGACGCGCGAAAAGCAGAGGCTAGAGAATAAAGGTTAGATGTTAGATTATAAAAGACTTTTCACTGACCTCTAACCTCTGACCTCCAATCTCTTTTTTATGGAATCGTGGAAATTCAAGATAGAAGAGCGCGTGAGATGGGGCGACGTTGATGCTGCGCGTATAATCTTTTATGGCGCTTACATTCGCTTCTTCGAGATAGCGGAGACGGAGATGTTTCGCGCAGCCGGTATGCCTTACAGTCGCATTTTCGACGATATGGAGGTGTGGCTGCCGCGCGTGCATCTCGAATGCGATTTTCGTCGCGCAGCGCAGTTGGATGATCTTCTGGAAGTCTGCGTCTACGTCGGCAGCTTTGGCAGAACATCAATGAGAATCAATTTTGAAGTTCGCCGCAAAGGCGAAGAACCGCTCGTAGCCGAAGCCCATTTCGTTCTGGCAGCCGTCCGTCACGATACCTTTGAAACCGTCCCAATCCCGGAAGAGTTCAAACGCCGCCTGGCTCCATACACACAGCCAGGCGTGACAAACTAGAATTGATGAGAATTTAGCTGCGCGAAAACCCGGAAAGTTATTCTTCCATCACTCACGAAGGCCGCCTTCATACTTATTTTTCAGAACGGCCAGAGGGCGCGGCGCGCGAGTTTACGTTTAAGGTCTGTGTAGCCCTGCTCGCCCGCGACCAGTTCACCCAGGACTTTCCTGATACCCATGTGCTTGCGAGCGAACTCTATCATTCGCTCTGTGAATGGCGCGCCCCAGAAGTTTCCATAAAATCGGCGGCGCATCTCGGCGGCTCGCCGCAGTTCACGACCGAAATCTTCACGCCAGCGAGTCTCGTATTCGAGCGGACTACCTTCTAAATAAGTTTCAGCGAAAATCTCTGCCGAACGAATCGCATAATAAATTCCCTCGCCCGTCACAGGGTCTGCGAAGCCCGCCGCATCGCCCAGTAATGCCCATCCCTCGCCGCAGGTGCGTCGCACATCCCAGGTCTTCACTGTCAAACCCGGAATGCGCGCGGCATAGCGATCAGCCGCTCTCTCAAGCTCATCCCTAATCCTCGCGTCACGCTCACTATCTTTTGCACGCGCACGCCAGAGATTCGCTCTTTTGTCCTCGCCAACGCGGTAGTAGCCGATCATGAAATCCCAAAGTATTCGGTCGAGCGTCTCGTGATCGAAAGCTTCCTGCGTCGTCGCAATCCCGAACGAGATGTGATCCACGCGCGGAAAAGCCCAGGCATAACCCGCCCATCCCGGAAGAAAGGCCACTACGGTCGGTGCGCTCTGCTCATACGCATGCGCGTCCTGCTTTTTCGTTGAACTACTACGCGCTTCTACTGAACTGTTTTTCGCTACGGGAAACGGCGCGCGATACCC
>DATHJK010000227.1:0-8306 GCA_035316225.1 Pyrinomonadaceae bacterium | reverse complement strand
CCGTATGATATGCGAGTTCGAGCATCACAGCCCGATCACCGTTGATCTGCAAATAGAGGTCGTTCGTCCCGCCCGGCTTGCAGTGCAGCCGCCGGAGTTAGACTTCGGAGTCATCTCTACCATGCGTCAGCAGAAGCTTCTGATGACTCTAGTCAATGGCGGCGGCGAGGAGTTGATCGTCGAATCGCTCGCTCCTTCCGTAGAGTGGGCGCACTGCCTTGCGCAGACGCCTTTACGAATTGGGCAGGGCGGGACATTCCTTCTTGATGTGCAGGTGCAAGGCTCATTGGAGCTTGCCGGTGAGCACACGGGTGAGATAGAGATTCGCAGCAACTCGTACCAGACCCCTATTCAGACGATCCCCTTCATCGTCAAATTCGTCTCCCCGACGCCCTACGAAGATTACATAGGCATTGACTTCGGCACAACGGCCTCCTGCATCGCAGTGCTTGATAAAAACGATCATCCGCTCATAATCCCGCTCGATGCTCCCGAGCCGACTTCTCAGGCAGACCCGCGCATAATGCCTTCGGTAGCTTTTTTACAATCGGACGGAACCATTTTGACAGGTTATGAGGCGCTCTCGGCTGCTGCTATCGAACCGGCAAACGCTGTGACTTCTATCAAACGCGCGTTGGGACAGAAGCATAAAGAGGGGCTGTCAGGGCAAGGGTTCGATCCTACGGCGCTGACGGCGAAGATAATCAACCAGCTTGTGATACGAACCGAGAACGCGCTCTTCTCTATGGGTGAATACAAGACGCCCAGACGAGCTATCATCACCGTCCCCGTAGAGTTCTTCGACAACCAGCGCCGCGCGCTCCTGAAAGCATGCGAGATGGCCGGGCTTGAGACTCACTCTTCATCCGATCACGGCGTCGTCATTGATGAGGCTCACGCAGCTGCGCTCTATTACATGAGCAAGAAGCAGCAGGAGGAGACAAGCGGCCATGAGCGATTGTTAATCTTCGATTTCGGCGGAGGCACGCTCGACTGTGCTTTAATACAGATAGAAGTGGCCGACCGTAAAGTCCTCTTGAAAACGCTGGCGCTTGGCGGTGACCCTCAACTCGGCGGCGTCGATATTGACTGGGCGCTGGTTGGCCTGCTAGCAGATAGAGCAAAGAGCGAATTTCCCGAGTTTGACATCAACTGCGTCGGTGACCAGCAAAAATTCGGGCACCTTTACCATACGCCGGGCATCACGCAGCCAGCCAATATTACACGCGCCCATTTCAAGCAACAGGCCGAGCAGGCAAAGATTGCTCTGACCAAAGCTCCTGCTTTCGAACTCACTATCAACCGCCTGCTTCGCATTGGAGCGACACCTTTAGAACCCTACTTAACAAACAGCCAGGGGACTGCACACTTCAACGTCACCGTAATGCAGGAAGAGCTATCCAGCATAGTAGAGCCTTTCATACAGAGAGCTTCCAGAGTCGTTGAAACTATCTGCCAGAGAGCTAACATTGCGCTCGAAGACGTTCACACCATCTTGCACACAGGGCGCACGAGTCTGCTTCCTTTGGTGCGAGAGCGCATCAACGCAATGTTGCCGAATGCTGTTGACCGTTCGCAATTGATAGAGCCTAAGCTCTGCGTTGCGCTCGGTGCGGCCTTCTGGGGCTACATCAAAGACCTGCCCAACGCAGCATTTGAGTTCGTAGGCGGCGCGAACCGTTTGATTCATGACATAGGCTACATAGATTTCAATACAGGCATGCTGCGCCAGATTTTCGTTCCCGTCTTTCCGGCGCAGACCGAGTTCCCTTGCGAGGAAATGATAGAACTTCCATTGAGCAAAAATCTTGTCACACTGCAACTAGCAGAAAATCGCGGCAAGAATATACTCACCGAAGACAACACCGAGATCAAAAAGGTCGGGCGTGTACGCATTGACGCCAGCGGAACTAGCGGCAACATTCTGCCAGTCCGCTTCGCCATTGACGAGAACCGCGTCATAGAGATAACCGCCAACGGGCAGACTCAAACAATTGAGATGATGGATGAGTGATACGAAAAGATTCGGAGCGAGCCATGAAAAAATTTCTCTTAACCGTTAGCTTGATAATGGCGCTTTTATTATTAAGCTCACCCATCGCTGCGCAACACTCAGCTCCTTCACCAATGCAAATGCCAGAAATGCGAAGCGCCTCTAGAGCGCCAAGCGACACTCTGCGAATCCAAATAGAAAGCATGAAAGAGGATGTAAACCGTCAAGATGCTGAGTTGAATGCAGTGTCAGAAACACTGAGACAGGTCAAGGCTTCGCTTGATCATCTTGGATTGCTTACCTATTTAGCAAACCCAGTCATCTTCTGTTTGTTCTTTGGATTGACCTACTTACTGCTTGGCCTTAATGCTGTACAACTCTTCAGGACATTACACACAGACCGTGCAATCGGGGAGCTAAATCTAGCAATCCAGCGAATGTCAATCGCAAAACAAGCCGATAATCGAACCAACATCAACGAAATCGTAAATCTAGCCAATAGGGGCTAGCAGTAAAGACGGAGCGCGCCATGAAAAAAAGTATCATATCAATTAGTCTTCTCATGCTGCTCACATCTTTGTGCGCTCAAATTTTCGCGCAAGTAGAGAATAACTCTCCACCTAATCGGGGTAACTCTGAGTCTTCTCAAAAAAACAGAAAAGCTACCGCCAATACCAATTCAAATACCGTAGCAGCCAATGTTAGCCACGCGGTAAGTCGGAATAATAATAGCGGGCGAGGAGTTGAACCAGAAATCGAGTCGCTGAGGCAGCGCATTGAAACGCTGGAGGTACAACTAGGTACTATGAAGCCTCCATCACAAAACTCTAATGCTCATTCATCTGACCAGCCCGAAAACCCGTTTATCAGACAAGCAGATTTAGGGCCGCTTTCTTGGCTGAGTACTTGGCCTATTTTCGGCCTTGCTGCATTGCTACTTCTGCTCGCTCTGGCGTTCCATGCCTTTCACCTGCTGCGCTCCGCTCAACTATCGCAAGACGTTCAGCAAATGCGCGCAGTGCAGAAACAGTTGATGGTGTCGGGCGGTCGCGGAAGTGCTCCACCGGGGAAAAATCCTGCGATTGAAAAATTGACCGAACAGGTTCAGCAACAGGCGCAGGGCATGGGGCAGGTGTCGGCGCGCATGGGCCAATTGGAAGAACGGATTGCCGCGAGCAACAGGCGCGTAGAAGAGGCGGTGCAGGCCGTAGCGCTCACGGCCAACTGGGTTGGGCAATCGCAGCTTAAAGGGTTGGCTGCGACGGACGGCGCTGAGATGAGCGAGCAGGAGCGCGCCGCTATGATAGCCACACTCGAGCGCTACAAAGAGCCGTTGCGCCTTAACGCCGGACGTGTTGAGCCGGTGGCGCAGGTGCTCGCTGCTTTCGTCGAAAAGATAGAATCGCGCCCCTTCCTCTCGCCCGAATTTGTCAGCCGCGTCCAGGGTCTTTATCAGGAGATAGGGCAGTTCGACCAGTGGCATATGGACACAAGCGAGAAGCTCGCTGCTTTGCAGCGAGGCTCATTCTCAAAACGCAACTCGATGTTTCAGGCAGATCAGCATCGCCTGGTCGAGCAGGTCGAGAGTGGCAATCTCTCAATAGCACAGATGATCGAGAGATCGCGCACTCTGCTCGACCAGCATTTTCCAACAAACGCGCGAGGCAACGGTCAAGCTCAGAGCGTGAGCGTTGACGAGGCAGACCTGAAGAGGATTTTGAATTCTGCGCCGGATTACCTGATGGATTGGTACAACAACTTCTTTCAGCTTCAAAGCCAAGTGACTTCAAGCCAAGTCGCAAGCATTCCGGTTGACGTTGAAACTATTAACGAGATGGCCCAGATTCAAAGAGTAGCGCGCGAGGCTCTGGGCAAGTTTGACATTCAGCCCGAAGAGATTCAGGTAGGGCAGACAGGCTTCGACCGCCGACTTCACGAAGCCACGCTGGTTCGCCAGTCAACGCAGTATCCCAGCAACACTGTCATCGAAGTTCATCGATGCGGTTTTCGCAGGATGTCAACGGGCGAAGTCCTTCGCCGCCCGCAAGTGGTCGTCGCCGGTGCATCTGTCTAGCTGATGATCTCAATTTACCGGAATGGGCGTATCATTAATTCTGTTCCATATTAACTTTTTGAATTTCGCGCGATAGCTGTTCGGCAGAGGTAGAAAAATGGCAGCCGCCGCCACTGTTCCTCAATTCGAATTCTGGAAGTTCTGTCCGTATCTGAATTGCGGAGAGCCTACGGACGTAAACACAGGCTCGCGCTTCTGCGGGCAATGCGGCGCTGTCTTCAACATCTGCCCCGCTTGCCGCGCGACCAATCGCCTGCTTGCCGAATTTTGTAGAGGATGCGGGCAACACCTCGAATCGGAAGTCTGGCCCATGCAGACGGGCTTGCGCGCAGAGCGCATGGCAAGACAATCAATCCAGACGCTCGGCACGCCATTCTCAGTTCATCTCAATGCAGCGGTAGCAGTCGGGCCAGTTGTCGTTGACGGATTGATCATGGTTGCGGAGATGAACGGCGTGATCGTGCTGTTAAGCGAAACCAACTGCCAGCAACTCGGACGATTGAACGTCGGAGGCGAAATCGTAGTCTCGCCCGCTACAAAATCGGGCGCGCTCTTCGTCGCAACAGGAGCAACGGTGCGCGCTTTCGATCTCATAGGCTTCATGGATCAACCTGCGCTTGAAGAGGCCAAACCTGTCTGGTCGTTTCGCTGTGACGACGAGGCCATTACGCAACCGCTCGTTGTTGACGAAAATGCCATTTACATTCTCTCTTCAAGCGGGGGGCGTGCTGCGCTCGACGCGGTTTCGCAGACCGAGGGGACTAGAATCTGGAGTGAACCGCGACGATTCGAGACGAATCAACTGTTTCCTCCTATGCTCGTCAACGATCTCCTCCTGGTCGTCACGTTCATGGGCGATGTAAGCGTGCTCGACCCTATGACGGGTGAGGTTCGTCATTCATTCAAACTCAAGCGCAGGGTTGACCATCAGGTTCTGCCGTTCGTCGTTAACCAGAGAGTTGTATTCGCAGACCCCGAAGGCTTCATCTTCGAGATAGTAATAGACCGTAGCGGCCCGCTCGTTAACGATCTTCATGACAATCGAGCGCGCATCAGCAGCCTTGCGGCAAGCAATCAATATATTGCCATCGGACACCTGGCAGGGCTGACCCTGCTATCTGCTCACGGCAATCTGCTCTGGTCAAGCGACACGCTTGAGTCAATCACGCTGCCGCCCGTAATCATGGGAGAGAGCATCTTCGCCTTGGATGATACGGGCACCGGCCTTCTGTTCAATCCGCTCAAGGCCAATCCTGTTGCGCGCGTTAAGCTCTTCAGCCGGGAGACGAGTAACGCGCCTGTAGTGACCAAGACACACATTGTAGCCATCGGCGAAGAAGGGAGAGTCGTGATTCTTTGAAGCGAGAAGCATCATGCGTAGTCTAATCCTAAAATTGGTTGTCTGCTTTCTGCTTGCCGCTGCTGCGTGCGCGCTCGTGCTGCTGAGGAGTTCGTACGCGCAGCAGACTGGCGGGAAGACTCACTACATCCTTCTTGACGATTCTGGAAGCATGAAGGCACGCTACGGCAACAACCTGCGCGGATGGCTCATCGAGTCTCTACTGAAATCCAGCGCGTTTTCAAAGAACGACCGCGTGCTTGTGCGCTGGTTCGATCATCGGGAGAACGCTAATTTTGACGCAAATGACCAGCAACTGAAATATAACGCGGGTTTCGATCCGCAGGCGATTCTTAATAAAGTGCCGACTCCAGCAGAGGCAATAGGCAGTGACACAGACATTCCGCAGGCGCTTGATCTGACTCTGGCCGACTTGAAGAACCGCTCTATTAATGATGAGGTATTAATCTGGCTGGTCACGGACAACGTAGAGGATGTGGGCGGTGCGGGCAGCGTTGACCCACTCTATAAGAAGATCAGCGAAGACAAAAATTTTCAGTCGGCTTACGTCTTCCCTCTTACGAACGAGAACGGTCGCCAACCACCAAACGGCGAGGCGATGGTCATGTATCTTTTGCAATACTCCGGGAAACCGTCTCGCCCGAACCTTGATCGCTACGCCGATGATGTCGGGAAGAAAATTGGCAACCCGCCTATCACATGGTTTCCGATTGAGCGTGGCATAGAATTAAGAGAGGGCAGTATAAGTGTGGACAACGCTCAGGCCGAGATGGTTGACGGGAGGGTAAAACTCCCGCCTGTCGAGGAAGGGGCAACACCTGAGTTCACCCTGAAATTTCCATTCTACTCGAACTTGCGCGGCCTCAAGATAATTGAAAGCAAGATCACGCCGCAGCCGACCACGCCTAAGCTGCCCGACACTGTGGAGGCCGAAGGGGATATAAACTCGTGGCACGCTAAGATAGACCCGACCGATCTTAAGATTGATCCCGGGAAAAAATCTGAAGTCATTTACGAAACCAAGCTTGCGGGCAACATGAGTTTGAAGCCCGCGAGTTTCTGGAACGCCGTCTGGAACTCTACGAGTGAGCCTGTAGAGATTAGTTTCGATTACAAGCTGGATGATGTCAAAACAGAGATGGACACGGCGCTGCTGGGCCAAGTCAAGAATCTTCAGAGCATACAGAGCAACGTGCGACAGAGCCAGAAGAATGTAGGGCGTCGCAGCATTCCCATGTCATTCGTAGTCGAATACCACTCGCTGTGGCGCAGGCTACTTGTAGCTGTGCTCGGCGTTCTCGTAATCGGCATGGTCGCTGGCGGCACGAGTCTTCTTCTATCGAAGAGTCGTTACGAGCTTTCTACACCTTTCGGCGAGCAGACGCTGGCGCTTCCGCTCATAGGCAGCAATCACATAGCCATTAACGGCGACCGCGCAGCCATTATAAAGAATCGCTTCGGCACGATCACAATCGCCCCGCTAGGAGTCTATGCGCTTGACGGGAAGCAACAACCGCGCAAGCTGGACATAGGACTGAACAACAGTTTCGAGATAGAAGACACTTCCAACAACAAGCGGTACATCTATTCGTTACGCCGACTCACCACAGCCGGTAAGGAAAGCGCAACACGCGACGATTTTCTGGACTAGCATAAAGAGGCCGTCCGCACCAATTCATTTTACCCTCGCCGTCATTTGACGAGATAGAAAAGCGAATATCAGGGGCGCGACCCGATTCAACTATTGCTCTTCAAGTTCTCCGCAATCCCTAATTGAGCGGAGGCAGAGCGTCATCACTCCTCGAAGGAAGCTGACCAGGGAGAGAAAAGTTATGAGAAACAAAGCTTCACTGCTCTACTGCCTGCTGGCGCTTTTAGCTTTGACCGCTGGCTCTACTAACGCGCAGACCAAAGAATTCACCGTCAAGAAATTGAAGCAATACTGGACTGATAATTCGGGGCGGCCATGGAACGATCTGAGCTACCAGATGGCCGTACGGATTGACCCACAGTACGCTAGCAGTCTGGGCACGGACGAAATTTCTACGGACAGCCCGCCTCTCAAATACGTGACGGGCGAGTGGCACTTCTTCAGCCTTCAGCGCGACGCGCAGGGGACGTTTGCGGAAGTTGACTATCTCGTCTACAAGGATTCGAACGATCCGGTCACCTATCAAGTCGAGCTGCAAAAGAACGGCAAGGCGGCCCCATTCGCTTCCGGCTCAAGCAAGGTTGTAGTAAGTAACGACACCGCCTCGCTGCCTCGCATCCCTATCAGCCAGCCTAATCCTATCTTGATGAAAGACTGGCTGCTCATCATAGGAGTCATGCTGGCCGGGGCGGCGCTTATCTACGTGCTTATCTTTCGCTGGCTCTTCACAGGACTTCTGAATCGCCGCATGGCCGTCGTGAGCGCAGAGCATTTTACGTGGTCGCTGAGTTTGCTGGCGCTGCTGGGGCTTGCGACTGCTCTGTTGCTTTTTGCTCTTGGGCCAAGGCTTGAGACATGGCTAATTATGGGCGTGACGGGAGCGTTCTGGCTACTGCACGGCGTTGTCTGGCTCGTTTCCGGGAAGGAAGCTTAATAAGAAAAGAGAGAGAAGAAATCATGAGCGACACCATCATCATTCGCGGTCGAGCCGAAGTGAAACCGCTTCAGGAGGCTCCCGTCAAACCCACCATCATCATTGGCGTAGGTGGTTCAGGCGGCGACATATTGCTGCGCATACGCAAACGCTTTTTCGAAAGATACGGCCCGCTCACGCAGTTCCCCATCGTCTCCTATCTATGGATCGACACGGATGCGACGGAGAAGGAAGTAGGCGCTGGCATCTTTCAAGATCAGATAGCCTTTACGCCCAACGAGAAGTTGATGACCG
>DATHJK010000226.1:0-10573 GCA_035316225.1 Pyrinomonadaceae bacterium | reverse complement strand
CGCGCGGCTTCAGGGACTGAACGATCAGGTGGCCGTAGGCCAGTTCGTCATAGGCCAGTACAAAGTGATCCCGAACGTCGCGGGCGTCTTCAAGAAGGGCGACCCGCTCGGGTTGTACATGCAGGTCTACAACGCGCAGATTGACCAGACGACGCTCAGGCCGTCTGTGGATGTGGAATACATCTTCACGCGAGGCGGGCATGAGATCGGAAGGATTCCAGAGAACTGGCAGGGCATGAGCGACGCAGGCCAGCGATTGACGCTCGCCAAGCTCTTCGATACGGCGCAACTCGCGCCCGGCGACTACGAGATCACGGTTCGCATACGCGACCGCGTATCCGGGCAGACGCTCACGCCGACGGCCAAGTTCACGATTCAGTAAATTTTTACCCGGAAGAATAAGAGGCGGAACGGTGAATAATGAAGATTCACCGTTCCGCTTTTTTTAGAATGATTCTCAGTTGAATGTATGGCAAGTAAGATTCACCACAGAGGCACAGAGAGCACAGAGATTACACAGAGAAGATAAAGGTATTTGAGATTTCAGATTTGAAATCCTCTGTGCTTCCTCTGCGCTCTTCGGTGTCTTCGGTGGTGAATCCCACTTCATTCTATAGAAGCCGCCTAATCAAACAAAGACTTCTGCACGGTCGGCTCTTTCTCACCACGACGTAGCGCGTTCACTAAAAGGTGCGCGCGTCGCGTAGGCTCCGGCTGGCGGTATCCTCCATCACAGGCGAGCGTCAGATTTATAGCGCCCTGTAGATCAATCAGGTGTCCCGGCGAAACGTAAACGGGCGCAACGCGCGTTTTCGTGCGAACGGCAGCGCCGACCACTTCCCCCTTGTCAATCAACTCAGTCCAGTTCCCGCGCTCCTCATCCGGCTCTTCGTATTTTCCAACCAGCACGGATTTCGCGCAGCCCAGAGTGGGGCGCTCTATAAGCAATCCAACGTGCGAAGCTATGCCTACGCGGCGCGGGTGGGCTATGCCCTGCCCGTCGAACATCACCGCATCCGGCTCGGTCTTCAATTTCTCCCAGGCTTCCAGCACAGATGGCGTCTCACGAAAAGAGAGCAGCCCCGGCACGTATGGAAACTTCGTCTCGCTCACCACGCCAACTTCTTCTATGATTTCGAGTGAGGGCAGACGCAGCACGACTATGCCAGCGTAAACGGTCGTCTCAAACTTATTGAAAGAGATGTCCGCGCCCGCGATTGTTTCAATCTTCTTCCTGAGCGGCGCAATCCTAACACGCTCGCGCAGAGATTTTTGCAGTGCGACCGCTTCCTGCGGCGTCATATTCCAGTCGTGCAGTTGTTTATACTCAGCCATATTTCAGATTTGAAATCTTACGATTAGGAGAGACCGGCGGATTAACGCGCCTCTCAAAGCTCGCAAAGAGATTTTATAAATCAGCCGTTTCTTCCGAGGAAATATAACAGTGGGCTTGTAGGAGTTGCAAAGTTGCATGTTAGGCGTGCGCGGCGTTAGAATCCACTCGATCCCTTTAGACTCGAATAAAAATTTAAGGAGAAGAGCGCACGGCTCTCATATTTCGGCCAGCTTATTCTGGCTCGCGCACTACCGAAAGCGCTCTCATGCACGCCCCGGAAAAGGAGATGTCACCATGAGAATCAAACGCCTGCTAGTAGTTCTGCTTGCCTTCGTCTTTATTTCACAGACACTCGCTCTGGCGCAGAGAAGAAGAAGCGCTACGACACAGAGACAGTCAACAGCCGCAACCACAGATTCCAACGTGTTACCTCAAATAAAATTCACAGAGTTCAGATTGGACAACGGCCTTCGCGTGATATTGCACGAAGACCACTCGACGCCCATCGTGGCCGTCAACGTCTGGTATCACGTAGGCTCGAAGAATGAAGTGCCGGGGCGCACAGGTTTTGCGCACCTCTTCGAGCACATGATGTTTCAAGGCTCCTTACATCACGACGACGAATACTTTCAGCCAATTCAGCAGGCTGGCGGAGCAGGCAACGGCTCTACGAACCCTGACCGCACGAACTACTGGGAAGTTGTCCCCTCGAACTTTCTTGAGATGGCGCTCTGGCTCGAATCCGACCGCATGGGCTACTTGCTGGATGCTCTTACCGACGCGAAGCTTGCGAACCAGCGCGACGTTGTTAAAAACGAGAAGCGACAGAACTACGACAATCGCCCGTATGGATTGGTCGGCGCGCGAATAGCCGAGATAATGTACCCGCCCAACCACCCGTATCACTGGTTGACTATTGGCTCGCTGGACGACATCACGGCTGCATCGCGCGAAGACGTGTCGGATTTCTTCCGCCGCTTCTACACGCCGAACAACGCCACGCTCTCTATAGCGGGCGACATCAACCCGCAGCAGGCACGCGCGTGGGTCGAGAGATATTTCGGGCCGCTCAAGCGCGGGCCTGAAGTGCAGCGTCCCAATCCGCAGCAGCCCACGCTTGACCACGAAGTGCGCGTCAACATGGATGAGCGCGTAGCACTGCCGCGCCTTTATCTGACGTGGCACGCCGTTCCCTTCTACACAAGCAACGATGCGCCGCTGGACATGCTCTCGCTTGTGCTGGCTGGCAACAAGGGTTCGCGCCTGTACAAGTCGCTGGTCTATGACAGGCAGATTGCGCAGGACGTGGTGGCCTTCAATAATGCCAGAGAAGCCGCAGGGCAGTTTCAGATAGTGGTCACAGCCAGACAAGGCCACACGTTGCAGGAACTGGAGGAAGCCGTCAACGCGGAGATAGCTCGGATCAAGACAGAGCCGCCGACCACAGAAGAGATGGCTCGCGCTTACAATTCTATAGAATCTTCATTCATCTACAGCCTGCAAACCGTAGGAGGATTCGGGGGCATAGCCGACCAACTCAACCAGTACGCTACGTTCCTGAACCAGCCCGGATATTTCCAGCAGGACTTGATGCGCTATCGCAACGTTACGGCGGCGGACGTGTCGCGCGTTGCGAATGAGTATTTGACGGATCATCGTCTGGTCTTAACCGTCACACCAAAGCCACGCGGCAGGACTGCGGGCGAGCCTGCGCCTGCCGGGCCAACTCAGGCAATCGTCCCGCCTTCGCAGCAGACAGCAGGCCAGACCGCCAGCGGAACTGCCAACGCAGCATCAACGCAGACGACCAGACCGCCAACCGCAACTGGAACGGAAGCTTCAACGCAAACTACGGGTTCGACCGCTGGCGTAGCACGACCGCAGACAAGAACTGAAGCAGCAGCGACCACGCCCGCCGGAGCCGCTCCGCCAGCGACGACGGCAGTGCGCAGCGGCCCTGACAGGCACGCGCATCAGGATCAATCGCAACTCGGCGGGCTTTACGTTCAACCGAAACCGCAGACAGACCCCTCATTCACTCTGCCCAGGATTCAGCGCAGAAAACTCTCGAACGGACTGGAAGTTCTACTCGTAGAGCAGCACGAGCTTCCCGTAGTCAGCATGAATCTGGTTTTGAAGACGGGCGCTGCCGCAGACCCGCAGGATCGTCCGGGCTTAGCGAGCATGACCGCCGCGATGCTTGACGAGGGAACGAAAACCCGCTCGTCGCTGGATATATCGAATCAACTCGCGTCCATAGGCGCGAACTTGAGCGCGGGCGCGGATTTCGATTCGACGGGCGTGAGCCTGTTGACATTGAAGAGACACTTGCCGCAGGCGCTGGACATTTTCACAGATGTCATCAAGAACCCTGCGTTCCCTGATGACGAATTGACGCGCCAGCGACAGCAAAGGTTGACTGCGCTCTTGCAGCGGCGCGACAACGCAGACGCAATCGCGGGCGTCGTCTACGCTTCTCTTCTTTACGGAAGCAATCACCCGTACGGCCACTCTGCTATGGGCAACGAGCTTTCGGTAAAGGCAATCACAGGCGACGACATCCGGCGTTTTTACGAGACTTACTATCATCCCAATAACGCCGCGCTGATAGTCGTAGGCGACGTGACAGCAGCAACGCTCATCCCGCAGCTTGAGCGCGCTTTTAATGGGTGGAGCAGCGCGAATGTTCCTGCCGTCAACATCGCAGCGCCGCCTGAGCGTGACGCCGCCAGAATCTATCTGGTTGATCGTCCCGGCGCGGCTCAATCTGTTCTTAACATAGGGCAGATCGGCGTGCCCCGCTCGTCGCCGGACTACTTCCCGCTGCTCGTGATGAACACAATGCTCGGCGGACAGTTCACCTCGCGTGTGAATCTGAATCTGAGGGAGAGCAAGGGCTACACCTATGGCGCGCGAACCGCGTTTGATTTCCGCCGCAGCGCCGGGCCGTTCGCTGCATCGGCAGGAGTGCAGACGGCTGTGACGAGCGAGTCAATCACAGAATTCCTGCGCGAGCTTCGCGGCATACGCGGCGAGATTCCTGTGACGCCGCAGGAGCTTGATTTCTCGAAGCAATCGCTGATACGCGGCTTCCCGCGCGGCTTCGAGACATCTGAGCAGATAGCAGGCCGTCTCTCGGCCATAGTGCTCTACGGTCTACCCGACAGCTACTTCAACAACTACATGACGAACGTGCGAGCCGTGACTCTTACGGACGTGCAGCGAGTTGCGAACAAGTATCTTGATCCGTCGCGCATGGCTATTCTGGTCGTAGGCGACCGCAGAGTAATCGAATCGCACCTGCGCTCGCTGCCGGAAATCGGCCAGACCATTACCGTGCTCGATACGGAAGGCCATCCGGAAGGAAGCAACGGCGAAGGAGGCGGAGGAGGAACGAACAGATAGATTAACGTGTGTTCGATATAAGAGGCACTTCGCTCTTCCAGCCCCGTTGAGGGGCGACATAATTGATGATTACTTTATGTCGCCCCTCAACGGGGCTTACTCTCATTATGGTTTATCTATAGCAGTTCTCAGTAAGTCGCCCTGACAGTTCCGAGTTTCGTGTTTCCCTGAACGGAATCCCCCCTGCCGTCCACAACGTCAACCTGAAATCCGGGATATGACGGGCGGAAGCGATGCGCTTTCCATGTCTCTACAGTGATGTCGTTGTCCGCCGCGCGATAGTAAGCATATTGCGGCAGCCCACGCCGGTCACTGCGAACGTCCGCTCCGGCCAGATGAAGTATGCGAACGTCGAACCCTTCGACGCGCCGTATCTTTCGTTCGACATTTTCGACCGTTGACATCTTCCTCTCCTTAAAGCGGGCGCTCTTCGGCTCTAAACGTCTTCACCGAAAATCTGACGCAGATGATGCTTCAAGTGGACGACGTAATCGCGCATCACGTATTCGAGAGTGACGGATTCGTCTTCGTTCACAGGCTCCCGCGCAATCTTGTTCAGGCTGCGCATCGTGTGCCGTTTCTTCAACTTCTGTTCGTCCACGCTAGTCATCACATGCAGCAGGTGCAGGTTGTAAAGCCGCCAAAGCTCTATCAGAGACAGCCACGATTCGCGCCTGTACTGCTGCGCTTCAATCCATTGATTCTGATCGTAAGCGGGAAAGGTGAGATTTTCGCTGAATTGCCCGCGCACGAATCGTTGATGATTGTTCGCAGCCGAATCAATCAAGTGGCCTACGATCTCTTTAGGCGACCATTTATCTTCCGCTCTTCCGGCTCCGCTTCGTTCTTCTGTGATTGAATGCAAACGCTCCGCAGATGATTCAATCGTCAGCCGAAAAGCTTCCAGAAATGTTTTCCAATCTTCCATAATCTTTACTCGAAAACTATGTCAGCAATCTGCGTGGCCAGCGGCGAGATTCGCGCATCCTCAAGGTTCGACATGATTACCACCGTAAACTTTTTTTGCGGAATTGTGTAGAGCAGCGTAGAGACGCGCTGCTGCGCTCCGCCGTGATAGACAGTCTTCATACCATTTCGCTCTCCAATCTCCCAGCCCAGCCCATAAGGGATTTCATTCCCTGCTGTAGTCTTCTGCTTCGTCCACATCTGCGTGAGCGTCTGCGGCTTCAACAAAACTCCCTCGCGCAACGCAATCGTGAACCGCGCAAGGTCTTCCACAGTGGAACAAAGCCCGCCCGAAGGAATCTTGTAGCTGGTATCCACCAGCCCGGAATTTCTCAGCTTGCCGCCAGGCCCTCTCTCATACCCTTGCGCGCGATTCTGAATGATCGCAAAGATGTCGTCCACCTGAATGTGCTCCATGTGCGCTGGCACGAAGATGTTGTCGCGTATGTAGTCTGTGAATTTCCGTCCCGAAGCGCCCTCCACGACGCAGCCAAGCAGGTTGAACCCGTAGCTCGAATAGATATATTGCGTGCCCGGCATGGCAAGCAGCGGGTCATTCTTGAAAATATCCAGCCCTTCGGCCACGCTGCTGTAATGGCGCGTGCTGTCTGTTTCGTCTCCGCGATAGTGACGAATCCCCGCAAGATGCCCAAGCAGCAGGCGCGCCGTCACCGTCCACTGTTTCTGAGGAAACGCCGGACAGTAGTTCTGAACCGGCGCATCAAGGTCAAGTATCCCTCGCTCGGCTAACTGCATAGCGGCTGTCGCAGTTATAGTCTTTGAGATTGAAGCCAGACGATAAACTGTAGCGGGCCTAGCCGGGACGGAATTCTCCAGATCAGCCATCCCGAAGCCGTTCATCCACTGAAGGTGGTCGTCAACAACTACAGCAACACTCATCCCCGGAATCGTGCCGCGCTCCATAGCGCTTTTAATCGCTTCTTCAATCCTTCGCACTTTTGCGGGTGGAAGCGAGGACGAGTTCGGGTCTGTGACCGGGACTTGCGCGGCAGTTGAAAACGAAATCAGTAGCAGAAGGAGTGAAGCTAAACGGATGTGGTTGCGCATGATTGAATTATACAGCAACATGAGACCTTACTTTACACTATGATTCAATCGGCGGCTGTGAGATGCGCGCCGCTGAATGGTAAAATAACCGGGCAATGAATCAAGCCGTACATCTGGCAGGATTGATTGAAGGTGAGATGGTTGCGTTCGTCGAAGAGATGGGCGAGCCTGCGTATCGCGGGCGGCAGATTTTCGCAGCGCTTCATGGGAGGCGTCTGCGCTCGTTCGACGAGATGACAGACTTGCCGAAAAGTTTTAGAGAGAAGTTGAGTGAGCGCGCGACCCTGACGACCTTGACCATTGAAGAGAGGTATGTTTCGGCGGACGGAACGAGGCGATACTTGATGAAGACGCGGGATAATCTTCCGGTCGAGACCGTGTTCATTCCTGAAGAGCGGCGCGACACAATCTGCTTTTCGTCACAGTCTGGCTGCCCTTTGCAGTGCGATTTCTGTTTGACTGCGAAACTCGGTCTATTGCGCACGCTCGAAACCGGAGAGATCGTAGAGCAGATAATCGTAGCGCTCAACGACGCTTATGGCGTGGGCGCACGAACGCCGCGCGGGACGAATCTGGTTGCGATGGGCGCGGGCGAGCCGTTTCTGGCTTTCGAGCCGCTGATGAAAGCTTTGAGAATAATGGCAGCCCCGAATGGCCTGCACATCGTTCCGAATCGCGTGACGGTTTCGACCGCAGGAATAGTGCCGAAGATAAGAGAGCTTGCGATGATTCCAGACCGTCCGCATCTAGCCATCTCGCTTGCCGCGCCAACGGATGATTTGCGCGACCAACTGATGCCTATAAATAAGCGCTGGCCGCTGGGCGAGCTTTTGAGCGCGTGCAGGGAGTTCGAGAAATCCCTGAAGCCGGGCGAGCGCTTCACTTTCGAGTACGTGATGCTGGACGGTGTGAACGATTCCGAAAACCACGCGCGGCAACTCGCAAACCTTCTGAACCGTCACGGGCTTAGAGCTAAGGTCAATTTGATTCCGCACAACCCTGCGGAGCCTCTTCCCTATAGCCCCTCGTCGCCGGAACAGGTCGAGAAGTTCAAATCAATTCTTGAATCGAAAGGCATCCGCGCAATGGTGAGACGCCCGCGCGGGCGAGACATCTACGCCGCCTGCGGTCAACTCGCCGCGCGCCGAACTATAAACATCAACCAGCACTCGCTTCATCAAATCGCTTGAAAGAAAGGCGCGCGAAGTTTTGAAGAATTTTCAGACCATGTGCCATCATTCAACTCTTTGCGAGCTTACGTTTTCTCTTTGCGCCTTTGCGAGAACTCTCAATTTTCTTAAAGCTCAAGATAAAGAATGTTGAGGTTTCTCGCAAAGGCGCAAAGGAAAGAGCAAAGCTCGCAAAGGGGTTTTGAGTCTTTCGCAATCTTATTGGTGATGAGAGGGAAAACTTTGATCCGACGAACTTTGTTTCTATTTTTCGCTGTGGTGCTGCTCCTTGTCCCTTCAACCTTTTATGCTCGTAGAGCGCCCGCGCTTCTGCAACCAAGCATCAATATAAACGGCTTCTTCTCAGCCGACCGCGTGCAGCGCGGCACCACAGTGCAGGCTGCGCTCGTGATGGATATTCCTGACGGCTTTCATGTGAACTCAAGCCGCCCGCTGAGCAGCTTCTCTGTTCCCACAACTGTTAAGATAGAAGCGCCGCGCGGCGTCCGCATCAGTGCCGTTAACTTCCCCCGCACCGTTGTGCGCAAGCTCAGTTTTTCAAACGATCAATTGGCCGTTTACGAAGGTCGCGCCGTGATGCGCTTCAACATCACAGTTCCCGCGAACCGCGATATGGGCGTGATGGAGCTTCGCGCGCGCATTCGTTACCAGAGTTGTAACGACGAGGTTTGCTTTCCGCCCGTAACGCGCGAGGTCACCATGCCCATCGCCGTCGTAGGCGCGCTCGAACCCGTCAAACGCATCAACGGAAATATTTTCGGCGGCGGAAGAAGAAGGTGATGGAAGGGAGGAAAGAAGGGATGAGGGCGGAGGGATGAGGGATGAAATGGGTTGAGCCAATTGCATGTTGACGCAATTATTCATTCTTATTCATCCCTCATCCCTCATCCCTCATCCCTTCCATCTTCCCTTCCAATCGTTGTCATCAAGCGACCCACGCGACCGTGCAGGCGCTTCTCTTTGCGGTAGGAGAAGAAGAGGTCGTTGCGGCACATTGTGCAGAGCGGTGCGGTGTGTATGCGCGCATGCTCGACGCCCGATCCGATTAGCTGCTCGCGGTTTGCTCTTTGAAGATCGACAAGCGCGTGGCCTTCGCGCGTACTCTTGAAGAGATGTTCGGAGTTCGGGAATTTTTGTTTGAAAGCTTCTATGACATCGCTGCCTACTTCGTAACAGCATGCGTTTGCCGCCGGGCCAATCGCGGCGCTAACATCGCGGGCGCATGTGCTATACGCTTCGCTCATGCGTGCGAGCGTATTCCGAACGATTGATTGAAGCGTGCCGCGCCAGCCCGCGTGAATGGCTGCGATTGCGCCCGTGCGCGAGTCGGCTAAAATTACAGGCACGCAGTCGGCTGTCTTGACTCCGAGCAGGATGCTGCTCGCATTCGTTACGAGCGCGTCGCAGTGAACGGGTTCGCCTGTTGCACCCGGCGACCTGTCAGCATCTTCCCTGCTTTTGACGACGCGCGTTTGCGTCCCATGAACCTGCCAGCAGGCTGCGAGCGCCCAGTCGCCATCGAAGAGTTTGAGAAAGCGGCGGCGGTTCTCGTAAATATTTTCAGCCGTGTCGTCGTTGAAGCCCGCCAGGTTGAGCGCGTTTTCCGGCATCGGACTTACTCCGCCCAGCCGCGTGGAGAAAGCATTTGGGAAACCATCTTGTTCGAGCGGCGTGCAGGATAGGGCGAGCACGCCTTCCTTCTCGCGCCAGTGAAAACCGGCGCGAGTTAACTCTACATCATCAGTGATAATCTCTATTGGAATAGACATCATCGAAGTCCGTCGCGTGCGAGAAGTTCTCTTGCGCACGCCGCGCTTTGCCGAGCGCGTTTTTACTAAGATGGAGCGCGACTACTGCGATTCGCGCGGCGTGGTCGCCGCACAGCATTACGCCGCGCGCTTCGCTGCCAAAGAAGCGGCGTTGAAGGCGCTGCAAACTGGCTGGACCGGAGGCATCGCATGGCAGGACATAGAAGTTACCTCGCGCGCATCCGGCGCACCCATCTTACAATTTTACGGTCGCGTGCGTGAAATCTATGAGCAGACCGGAGCGATTGCCGCGCACCTTTCAATATCACACACGACGGAACACGCCATCGCGCAGGTTGTTCTTGAGCGCGGGAGCTAAAGATTTAACCGCAAAGGTAAATGCAAAGAGCGCGGAGGATGACTCTTCGCGCTCCTCTGCGCTCTCTCTTTGCTCTCTTTGCGATTAAATCTCTTACGGAGAAACTTTTCTGTAAGACTCTCTGGAAGAGTTAACGCGCATGTCGTTGACAAGCGTTGAGCGCCCGTTCCTGTCTATCTCTACGTGAGTGTTTCTGGATGGCGGCGGCTCGATTGGTTCAACTGACTCTGCCGCGCGCGGAAGAGGCCGCGCGTTTACTTCTACAGCATTGTCCGCTTGATAACCGGGCACTGCCGAGTCTTCTTCAGTTATTCCCGCTTCAGCCGTCAATCCCGTCGGCATGTTGTGAACGTAACATTCAAAGTGTGGGGCGAGCGCGCCCGTTACGGCTATGCGCTCGCGCTGCGGGCAGGAATCGGTCGCCAGCATTCCGGTTTCAGGATCAATCTCTACGAACATGATGCCTGCTGGACGCTCGAAC
>DATHJK010000225.1:0-2283 GCA_035316225.1 Pyrinomonadaceae bacterium | reverse complement strand
GCCGCGACCGCAGCTTCCAACACCACAGCAGTACCGTAAGTGTTGGTTGACACATAGCGTCCAATCTCATACTGCGATTGTCCTACGCCCGTCTCGGCAGCGAAGTGATGCACGACCTCCACGCCCTTCATCGCTTCAGATAATTCTTTCGCATCCCTTACGTCCGCCCATACAGTTTCGCATTCAGGCAAATCCGGCTGCGGCGCGTCGCCATGCACCTGAGGAAGCAAGCTATCGAGGACAACTACCTCGTGCCCGTCCTGATGTAGGCGGCGCGCCAGATGACTGCCTATGAATCCCGCTCCGCCTGTAATAAGAACTCGCATTAAAAAGATAGTCCTGTCTATTGAAGAGTAAAGAAAAATCTGAAAGCATTATTGCGACGCTTTCGAGATTGTTGGAAGCTTCGCTTCCCGCTCTTTCAGGCGAGCGTAAACATGACGATACCTTTCGCCGCCCACTTTCACCATATCAAAATGTCGTCTTGCAGCTTCCATGCAGCGCGCACGTATATCCGGCTCGCCGGTAAGGGCTAGCGCCGCCCCCGCCGCCCGTTCATATCCTTCCCTGCTAAAGTCTCTCAAAATTACGCCAAGCCTCTCGCCTTCCAGCAATTCATCCGTGTCTCCTGTTCCGGCATTACTCACAACGGGCAGACCTGCGGCCAGATACTCGGCAATTTTTGTGGGAGAAGCCGCAATCTGTGAAAACGCAGGCTTGCGAAATGAAAGACCCATGCGCGCTCTCGAAAGATACAAAGGCACTTCGGCGGGCGCGACTGCGCCAACCCAGAAGTCTTCCACTTTTAAGCCAACTCGACAAAGGGTATCCTTCGCACCTTGCGCGCCGGAAACAGTAAGGATACGCAGGAAAGCATCCTCGCGCCGCGCCTTGATCTCCAGAAAAAAGCGCCCCATCTCTTCCAGCATGTAAAGCCCCGTTACAGACCCTGCATATACCACTTCAAACCTGTCCTGAGCAGCAGGAGGCCAGGTCTCGCCATGAGCGTTAAATCTTGAAAGATCAACGCAACATGGAATCACTTCGATCTTATCGGCGCTAGCAAGACCGCGCTCTATCAACCAGTCTCGCACGCGGCGCGTGAGAACTATGATTTCGTTTGCCCTGCGAAGTCCTGCGCGCTCCAATCGCTTGACCATGCGAAACGGCAGAGAGCCTTCCGTCCAGATTCCTGCGTCCGCATACTCTTCCGCTATCAATCCGCGCAGGTCGAAGACCAGACGGCACTCTGTCAGAGTGCGAGCGAGCATTGCCATCGCCATAGCAACGTGCGCTCGCGCATGCAGCACGTCGAGATGGTAGCGGCGTGCCAGCCGCGCAGCCATACACGCCCCGGCAAGAATGTCGTATGCAGTCGCAGGTAAAGATGGGCGCTTGTGATACGGCAGCCAGAACCAGTTGATGCCTTCACCTTCCAACTCCTGTTTCTGCTTCTCACGCTCCCGCTCCGGCCACTCATGAATGCTGCGCGGCTCAAACGTTAACAGATTGACGTTGACTCCCCCCGTTACCAGTTGGCGCAAGTAGGGTAGAACCTGTGTCTGAACAAGAGGCTCACGTAGGCCGAAATAACAGAGATAGAGCATTCTGAGCGGCTTATCATTTGGAATTTGAAATTTCAAATTTGAGATTATGAAATCCTCTGTGCAATCTGCGGTGAGCCTTCAATTCTCTTATCACTCAATCTCTATCTCTACTTAACTTTCCGACCAACTAGATTGAGGCCGGGATTATCAAGCCGCTCGATTTCGCCTATGCCAACACTCTTGAGCGCCTGTTCAGTCTCCGGTTGAGTTTGAGGTTGATCGTACTGCGGGGAAAGCATATCAAACGTATCTAAAACAGCCCAATCATACCGTTGCCGACGGTTGAGCGCGGGTTCGTTAACGTAATTGGCTACGGGAATGGCAAACATAAAAAGAGGCCCTACCAACGGCAGGCGAAATATGACCTCCGTGACGGGGAACAGAACCGGCATAGAGCCTTTCAGTAGCCGCAACAACAGCTTCTTGTTTAATCGTTTCGTCACAGGTCTGACCAGATACTTGGAATATAGAAGCGTCCAGCGTTTGCGTTCATAGATAGTGACGGCGATGCGCCCGCCCATCTTCAATATTCTTGGCAGAGACCGTAAGCTTCTTGCAGGATCAGGCGTATGTTGAATAACCCCTATACAGTAGCACCCGTCAAAAATCCCATCATGAAAAGGCAGCTCATAAATGCTGGCCTGAACGAAATGAACGTTCTTGCGATCCGCCAGAT